>NZ_JBHYUU010000023.1:0-67026 GCF_042749955.1 Kitasatospora sp. NPDC059462
GTGGCCACCCGTTCCCCGGGGCGGGTGGCCACGACGCGGCTACGTCCTCCCGGCCTTCCTCAACTCGCACCGCCCGTCGGCACACTCACGCTGCAGCCGCCCCCGCGACACCGTCTCCACCAGCCCGATCACCCAGCACGTCGGACACCCGCGGAAGGCCAGCAGCCCGACCGGCAGCAACAGCAGTGCCACCGGCCCGGCGAACGGCAGCAGCACGAACGCCCCCGCCAACGCCCCCAACCCCACCCCGCCCCGGACCAGGTGCTCGGCCAGCGTCCGGCTGGCATACCCCGACTCCCCGGCCATCACCACTCCCCTGCGACGGTGACGGCACGGACCGCCGCCCGGGCCCGGTGCAGCCGCGACTTCATCGCGGCGGTGCTGAGGCCCAGCCGATCGGCGACCATCCGCCCGCTGAGCCCCTGCACATCACGCATGATCAGCACCCGCCGCTGGTCCGCCGGCAGCGCGGCGATCGCCTCGGCGACCCGCCCGGCCTCCAGCCGCCCCAGCACCTCGTCCTCCACGGAACGGGACAGCCCGTCGTAGGACTCCGGCCGCTCCCTCACCACCAGGCGCGCCCGCCGCAGGCACTCGTTGCGCACGATCCGGAACATCCACGAGGCCAGCGCCCCGGTCGCCCGCAGCATCCCGATCTTGCGGTACAGGATGATCAGCGCCTCCTGCGCCGCGTCCTCGGCGTCCTCCGGCGTGGCGCACAGCGACCGCGCGAACCGCTGCACGTGCGGATGCGCCCCCGACACCAACGCGGCGATCGCCTCCACGTCCCCGTCCTGCGCCGCGGCCACCACCGCGTTCCCCGGCCACTCCCGCACCTCAGCCACGCCGCCGCCCCCACTTCCTCAGCACCGTCACACTGCACATCACGACCAGCGCCGCGCCGACCGCCACGGCCACCCAGACCATCATCACCGTCTCCTCTTCCGCCCGGCCCTCGCCGCAGCTGTCCATAAGAGACGTCGACGCCCCCGAAGGATTCACACCCGTTCCTCCCCGCGCGCTACCGTTCTCGTCACCCGGGGTGGGGAACGAGGGGGAGCCGTGTCGCTCTGGTCGTGGAAGCGGAAGCCGTCGAACCTGCCGCACAGCCGGAACGAGGTGAGCGGCAGCACCGTCGGCGGGTCCGTGGTGATGAGCAACACCGTGGGGGAACTGCACATCCACCACGGGTCCGGGCCCGAACCCGCGCCCATGGACACCGAGGGGGCCGTCCAGGCCTACCTCCAGCGCGTCCGCGAGGTCTACCGCCGCCTCAACCTGGACGTCCTCGGCCCCACCGGCCGGTCCGGCGAGCAACCGCTGATCGAGCTGCGGCACGTCTTCATGCCCCAGCTCGCCCGCGCCCACGAGAAGAGGGTCCCGAGCGAGGTGCGGCGGCTGCTGGTCACCAGCGGCGAACTGGTCGAGGAACACGAGCTGCCGGAGCCGCAGCGCACGGAGCCGGCCAGACCGGTGCTCCAGGTCCTCGCGAGCGAGGCCGGCCGGCGCCTCGTCGTCCTGGGCGACCCCGGCGCGGGCAAGTCGACGCTCTCCAAGTACCTGGCGCTCGCCCTGGCGGGGGCCCTGGAGGAGGTCCCCGCCGAACTCGCCCCCCTGACCGGCCTGGTCCCGGTGGTGGTCGAACTGCGCCAGTACGCGCAGGCGGCCTGGCGGGAGCGGACGATCGAGGACTTCCTCGACCACCTCCACCGGCAGGAACGGATGTGCCTGCCCCGGACCGTTCTCGAAGAACTCCTCGCCGGCGGCCGGGCCCTGGTGGTCTTCGACGGCCTGGACGAGATCTTCGACCCGGAGGTCCGCTCCGAGACGGCCCGCCGGATCACCGCCTTCGCCGCCGCCCACCCGGGTGTGCGGACGATCGTGACGTCACGCGAATACGGCTACCGGCCAGGCGCGTTCACGACGACCGGCTTCGCTCAGGTGATGCTCCAGAACCTGGAACGGGACCAGGTCGAGACGTTCGTCCGCCGCTGGTACGCCGCCGCCCACCCCGAGGACCTGAACGAAGCCGAGCGTCTGACCCAACGGCTCCTCGGCGCTGTACGCGACATTCGCGCTGTCGCGGAACTGTCCGGCAATCCGCTGCTGCTGACCATCCTGGCCGCCATCGGCCTCGGCAGGGCCATCCCCCGCGAGCGCCGCGAGGTCTACGCCCACGCGGTGGAGGTCCTGATCAGCCGCTGGGACAAGGACGCCAAGTTCCTCACCCCGCAGTCCCCTTCGAACGCCGAGGCGGCGCAGGCCCTGGAGTGGCTCAACACCAGCCGCCGGCTGAAGCTGCTCGAACGCGTCGCCCGCCGCATGCAGAACGGCACCGGAAAGCCCGGCGGCACCTACGTCCAGCGCGACGAACTGGCCGGAATCATCGGCGGCTACCTCACCGAGCACAACATTTCCCGCCCTGCCGCCGACATCGCCGCCGACCACGTCGTGGAGCACCTGAGCACCCGCAACTTCCTCCTGGCCCACTACGGCGGGGGGATCTACGGCTTCGTCCACCGGACGTTCCTGGAGTACCTCGCCGCCGCCGACATCCTGCGGCGGCGCGAGGAGGAGGAATGGAGCCGGGAGGAGCTGGTGAGCCTCCTCGACGAGCGGGCCGGCGATCCCGCCTGGCATGAAGTCATCCTGCTCACGGCGGGAAAGCTCAAGCAACGGGACGTCGCGGCGCTCCTCGGCTGCCTGCTCGAAAGGCATCGGAGAGAGGAAAGGACCAGCGAGGCACCCCTGCTGGTACTCGCCATTCGAACCCTGGCCGAGGTCGAGGAGATCGGAACCCTCTCAGGGCGGCCGGATGCCAAGCGGCTTTCGGTGGCCGCTCAGAGCGATGCCGTCATCGATGCCCTCTGCGTTGCCCTGAGTCGCCGGCCAGTCCTCAACGTCGAGGAGGCCCTGCCTGCACTGGCCACGTTCGACCACTTCTGGAACGGCAGGGAGCAGTTCCTGCGGTGGTACTTCGCTGACCAAGTGCTGGACAGCATCCGCTCCGAGTCCTCCAGTGCCCGGATCGCGGCAACGCTCGGCCGAGACCTCACCGAGGTCATCCGCCAGACCCGCCTCTCGTGGGATCTGAACCTCCGGCCCGCTGCCCTGCGGAGACTGGCGGAATGCTGGCCCGACCACCCCGACACCCGCACCACCATCCGCAACGCCACCACCGACCCCGAATGGTCGATCCGCTACAAAGCGCTTCCGGTGCTCGCCAAGCACTGGCCCGACCACCCCGACACCCACACGACCGTTCGCAAGGCCACCACCGACCCCGAGTCCTTCGTCCGTGTCGAAGCGTTGCGGACGCTGGCCGCGCACTGGCCCGACGACCGGGACACGTACACCACCGTCCGGGACGCCGTCACCGACCCCGATTGGTTCGTCCGTGTCGAAGCGTTGCGAACGCTGGCCACACGCTGGCCCGAGCACCCCGACACCCACACCGCCATCCACAACGCCACCACCCCTCGTTCGAGGATCCGTGGCGCGGCGTTGGAGATCCTCGCCGAGCACTGGCCCGAGCACCCCGACACCCACACCGCCATCCGAAACGCCGCCGCCCCTCACTCGGAGATCCGTGGCGCGGCGTTGCGGATCCTCGCCCAACGCCGGCCCGACCACCCCGACACCCACACCACCATCCACAACGCCACCACCGACCCCGAATGGTCAACCCGATACGAGGTGCTCTCGGTACTCGCCAGGCATTGGCCCGAGCACCCCGCTACTCGCACCACCGTCCGCAACGCCATCACCGACCCCGAATGGATCGTCCGACGCGCGGCGTTGCGGACTCTCGCCGAGCACTGGCCCGAGCACCCTGACACCCGCGCCACGCTCCACAACGCCACCACCACCCCTCACTCGGAGATCCGTGGCACGGCGTTGGAGATCCTCGCCACACGCTGGCCCGACCACCCCGACACCCACACCGCCATCCGAAACGCCGCCACCCCTCACTCGGAGGTCCGTGGCACGGCGTTGGAGATCCTCGCCACACGCTGGCCCGACCACCCCGACACCCTCGCAACCCTCCACAACGCCGCCGCCCGCCGTTCGAAGATCCGCGGCACGGCGTTGCGGATCCTCGCCCGACACTGGCCCGAGCACCCCGACACCCACACCACCCTCCGCAACGCCACCACCGACCCCGACGACCGCATCCGCGCCACGGCCTTGTCCCTCATGGCCTGGCGGGCCAGGGACGCGGCTTTCCCGATCACTCGGCAGGCCGCCCGAGCCGACAGTTCCGCCGACGTCAGGGTGGTGGCCGTCAAGTTGCTCGCACTGCTGTGGCCCAACGAGCCCGGGGTGCCCGGCCTGGTCGGAGAACTCGCAAAGGATGACAACGAGAACGTCCGCCTCACGGCTGAACGGGCCCTCGCCCTGCTGAAGTAGTCCGTCCGCTGTGCGCCCCCGCCGACGGGGTCCTCACACAGCGACCCGACGGCCCCGCACGAGCCCCACGGCCGTTCCCCAGCCGTGGACGGGCGCCGGCAGGTCCGGCGCATCCGTGAACCAGACGACCTTGCAAACCCGGGAAGGGGAGTAGTGATCACGGGATTCGGACGTCGTGCGGTTCACCGCTCATGACGCGTCATCGGCTCGCGCCTTCGACGAACTCGCAGAGGAGGCGCTCGCGGGCATCCGCGCGCTGGAGCCGGGCACGCTCGTCTACGTCAATCACGCGGTGCCCGACGAACCGAACGTCCGCGTGTTCTACGAGGAACGAGCTGCTGCGGCTCGCGGAGCGCGCGAACGCCGTCGGTTGAACCGGAAAGGGCGCCCCGGAGCGTTCGAGGAGGTCAGTCCGAGGCCGGCTCGCCGAGTTCGGTGAAGAGGGTGAGCTGGAGGGCGCCGGGCGCTTCCAGGCGGGAGTTGAGGGAGTTCCAGGGGGTGCGGACGGGCTCGGCGAGGACTTCGGCGCCCGCGGCGGCGAGGCGGGCGGTGGTGGCGGTGGCGTCGTCGACCTGGAAGGCGACCCGGAGGTGGCCGGCGACGCGGCGGCCGACCTCCACCTCGTCGATGAAGTCGGCGTGGTTGGGGTCGGCGATCTCCAGGGTGGCGCGGCCGGCTTCGAGGATGGTGACCCGGCCGTCGGGGGAGGTGAAGGCGCCGCGTTCGGGGAGGCCGAGGACGTCGCGGTAGAAGTGCAGGGCCTGTTCGTAGTCGGCGGCGGTGACGACCAGGCGCAGTTCACGTACGGCGGGGGTCTCGTCGGACGGCCGGGACACATCGGCTCCTCGGGGAAGGGAAAAGCGGCCCCACCGACAACAGCGGTGGGGCCGCCTTCATTTCCGGCTCAGGGCGCGTCAGTGCCGGTGGCGCCGGCGGCGGGAGGCGAGGACGAAGGCCGCGCCGGCGAGGACGACGGCGGCGCCGATGCCGCCGATCAGCGCGACCTGGCTGCCCGTCTGGGCGAGGCTGCCGCCCGGGCGGTCAGGGGTCGTGGTGGGCTGCGGGCGGGGGCTGTCGGTCCCGGTCCCGGTCGAGGGCGCCGAGGGGGAGGCGGTCGGGGAGCCGGTGGCATCGGTGGTCGGCGAGCCGGTGGGCTCGGTGGTCGGCGAGGCGGTGGCGGTGGCGGTCGGGGAGGCGGTCGGGGTCGGCGAGAACGTGGTCACCGTGACCGTGGCGGTGCACTCCCCCGCCGTCGAGCCGGCCGGGCAGTTGCCGCCGGGCCGGTCGGCCACCACGGTGTTGCGCAGCGTGTGGTCCCCGGCGGCCGGGTCCTTCACCTTCACCGTGTACGTCAGCCGGGCCCCGGCGCCGACCGGCAGGTCGCCGGTCCAGCTGAGCACCGGCTGCGCGTAGGACGCCTTGCCGGCGGTGGCGGCGGCGTCGCCGTTGTAGTCCGCGTCGTCGAGGACGGCGCTCAGGTCGTCGGTGACGGTCAGCCCGGTGAGCGGGGCGTTCCCGGTGTTGGTGATGTCCACCTGGTACTTCACGGTGTCGCCGGGCAGGGCCTGGGCCTTGTCGGCGGTCTTGGCGATCCGGTAGCCGGTGTGCTCGGAGACGGTGTTGCGCACGGTGTTGCTCGTGCGCTGCTGGTCGCGGCCGGTCTGGGCGCCCCGGTAGGCGAGCGAGGCGGTGTTGTCGAGCTTGGTGCCCGGCGCGAGGCCCGCGTCGACCCGGGCCCGGAAGGAGACGGTGGTCTCGGCGCCCGGCCTGAGGTCGCCGACGGCGCAGGTGACGTTGCGTCCGGCGGCGGTGCAGCCGGGGCCGGAGCCGTCGACGTAGCCGGTTCCGGCGGGCAGCGCGTCGGTCAGGGTGACGCCGGTGGCGGTGTCGAGGTCGGCGGCGGTGCCGTCCTTGTGCCGGTTGGCGACGGTGAAGGTGTAGGTGATCTCGGCGCCGGGGTCGACGTTGCCGGGCGGGTTGTTCGTGGTGGAGCCGGCCGGCTGGTTGGCCTTGGTGATCTGCAGATCCGGTTCGAGGGCGTCGACGGCGAGCCAGACGGCCTGCGGGTGCAGCGCGTCGCCCGCGCCGTTGATCCGCAGCACGGCCTGGGTGCTGCCGGCGGGGATCCTGCCGGTGACGTCGATCGTCCGGGCGTCGTAGCCGTAGTTGTTGACCGGCGCGGGGGTGCGGGTGGTGAGATTGCTGCCGGTGCCGTTCGCCGCGACGTGGTCGATCCGGCTGGTGAAGGCATTGTCGGTGGCGGTGCCGGCGGGGCCGGGCATCGGCAGCACCGTCAGGTCGTCGACCGAGGAGCCGACCAGCAGCTGGTCGCCCGCGATCGGCACGTCGCCGTCGCCGACGGTGACGCCCATGGTGGCCGGCGGGGCCGTGGCGGGCGTGTGGATGCCGGAGAGGGTGAGCGTCGCCAGGTTGTCGGGGCTGCGCAGCAGCTGGAAGCCGTCCCAGACCTGGAGGTAGCGCAGCGGCTCCGCCTGGTTCTCGTAGGCGACGACCAGCGACCAGCCGCCCCAGCAGCCGACGTTGTTGCCGCCGAAGTTCTGCGCGGAGGAGCGCCCGGCGCAGGCCTGGATGCCGGCGACGGTGTAGTTGCCCGGGCCGGCGGCCTTCACCTGGGCGGTGACGTCCTTCACGCCCGCCCCGGCGAGCAGCGGCTCCGGCGGGGTGCCGCCGACCTGCTGGTCGAACCAGTCGTAGGTGTCGGCGGTGAGCTGCTCGTAGGAGGAGCTGCCCGGAACCTTCCAGGACACCTTGTCGCCGGCGTTGATGTCACCGGAGGTGCCGCCCGCGTTGCTGGTGTTGGTCGGGTTGAACTGCCAGTACAGGCGGGCCGACCGCACCTGGGACCCGGCGGGGATGACCAGCTGCGCGGAGGACGCGTTGTCGCCGGGGGCGTCAGGGTCGGTCTTCACGTACTTGGTGCGGTTGTTGTTGGTGCCCTCGGTGTCGTTGCAGACCGAGCCGTCGCTGTCGTCACAGGTCAGCACGGAGTTGGACGCCATGGTGAGGTTGCCGTGCGCGAGCAGGTCGACGGCCGGGTCCGGGCCGATCGGCCGCTGGGCGCCGAGCCCCCGGGCCGCCTTGCCCGCCGGTGCGGCGGCCGCCGACGGGGCGGCGAGCGGCGCGGCCACCGCGAGCGCGAGCGCCGAGGCGGCCAGGGCCCCGAGGACCGCCCTGCCGGGCGGCAGGAGCCGGGACCGGTGTGCGGGTGCCGGGCGTTTCCCGCCGGCGGCGGATGGTATGCGGTCGCTCATGGGGGACTCCAGGAGGTGTTCGAGGGTGCGGAGGGTGAGGGCGCCCTCCGGGAGGAATCGTGACGATACGTCCGGATTCGACCGAGCCCGATAATATGTCACATTCTTTAGTTCATGGCTCAACTGTTTCGCCGCCATCACCGTGCGGCCGGGACCGGGAAAATCCGTGGTCGCCGCGGACCCCTTCGTGTCAGCATGACGATATGAGCGACGAACGCACGACCGACCCCCTCGACACCCGTGACCGCGCCGCGCTGGCCACCGCCGTGGCGGCCGGGGCGGAGCCCAAGTGGCTGATGTTCTGGGGGCACCAGGAGCAGCGGGACGGCTCGCTCGGCCCCGGGGTGCTGAGCCAGTGGTGGCCCGGGCACCCGTTCACCGTCGACGGCGTCGAGTACGCGACCGCCGAGCACTGGATGATGGCAGGCAAGGCCCGGATGTTCGGGGACGGGCGGACGCTCGCCCGGATCCTCGCGGCGGCGAGCCCCGCCGAGGCGAAGAAGCTCGGCCGGCAGGTCCGCGACTTCGACGACGCGACGTGGACGGCCGGCCGGTTCGAGCTGGTGGTCCGGGGCAACGTGGCCAAGTTCGGCGGCCACGAGGACCTGCTCGGCTACCTGCTGTCGACACACCGGCGCGTCCTGGTGGAGGCCAGCCCGCTCGACCGGATCTGGGGCATCGGCCTCGGCGCCGACGACGAGCGCGCCCGGCGCCCCGCCGAGTGGCGCGGCGAGAACCTGCTCGGCTTCGCCCTCATGGAGGCCCGCACCCGGCTGGCGGCGGCCACGGCGACCGCCACGACCGCCGCCGGGTAGGCGCTCCGGCCGGGCGCGCGCGCCGGGGTGCTCACCACCGCGGCGCCCCGCGCGCTCCCAAACACCACTCGCAAGCCAGTGGACGCACTGCCGTAACGCCACCGCCGTATTCCGACGCGAGGATGTCTTGCCGTCAGGGCCCAGTTGGACAGGTTGCGGTGATCATGCGTACACGGCAGACGGAACAGCCCCTCGCCCCGGACGCGGGCGGCAGCGAGAGCGAGCAGGCCGCTCTCGAACTCAGAGCGCAGCTGGACGAGTTACTCCGCGCCCGGCAGTACGCGGGGCAGCGCGAGCGCCGGCTCACCGAGGCGCTGCGCGCCCTGCCCGAGCGGCAGCGGCCGGACGGCGAGCTGCTGCGGCAGCTGACCCAGGCGCGGACGCTGCGCGAGGGGCTGGGCGCCCGCTGCCTGGAGCTGAGCGACCAGCTGAAGGAGCTGGAGGACCGGCTGCGGCAACCGGCGCCGCGCCGCTGGATCCCGCGTCAGCCCACCGGCACGCCCACCGACCCGCCGGCCACCCCCGCCCCGCCCGCTCCACCCGCCCCGCCCGCCCCGCCCGCCGCCGACCGCGGAACCACGAGCGCGAGCACGAGCACGAGCGGGCACGACGGCGTGCGCACCGGCGGCACCGGCCGCCCCCACGACGGCGGGCAGGCCCCCGCCGGGAAGCAGGCGCCCCCCGCCCCGCCCCGGCGCCGCACCCCGGCCGAACTGTCCGCCCTCGCCGAGCGCATCACCACCCTGTACCGCCGGACCTCCCCCGAGGAGGCCGCCGCCGTCCTGGAGCAGGGCGCCGAGCACCTCACCCCGCACGACACCGCCCAGCTGGCCGCCCTGCTCGCCCGCCGCGGCCCGGCCGGCGCCTCCGTCCAGCTGGTCCGCAGCGCCGTGCACGCCGGGCCCCAGCACGCCGCCACCACCCTCGCCGAGCTGCGCCAGGCGGGGCTGGCCGAGGAGGCCGGCGACCTGTTCCACGCGCTGCGCTCCTGCCCGGCCGCCGCGCTGCCCGCGCTGCTGGACGCCCTGGAGCGGGCCGGCCAGCACGCCGACGGCGTCACCCTGCTCTGGGAGTGGGGCTCCGCGCCGACCGCCGAGCTGGCCGCGCTGGCCACCGGGCTCTACCGGGCGGACCGCGCCGCCGACGCCCGCACGCTGCTGCGCCAGGCGGCCGGCCGGCCCGCCGGGGACCTCGCCGCGCTCGCCGTCACCATGGCCCCGCCGCTGCCCGCCCTGCTGCTGGGCGGGCTGCCGGCGATCCGCCCGCCGGCCGAACTGGTCCGGCTGGCCGCCGCGTTGGCCGGCCGCCCGGACCTGTACGAGGCACTGCTCACGCCGCTGCTCGACGATCCCGCGCGCCACCGCACCACGCTCGCCGCGCTGCGCACGGCCGGCCTGCCGACCGCCCCGGCCGCCCGGCCGCGCTCCCGCTGGGGCCGCCGCTGACGGGCCGCGCCGACGCGTGCGCGACGGCGGGCGTCGCGACGGCGGGAAGCACGCCGGGCGGGCAGCGCGACGGCCCGGGAACAGCAGGAGCCCCCGCCCGCCCGGGAGGGGCGGACGGGGGCTCCCCGCGAAGCGATCGGGCGTCAGCAGCCGATGAGGCGCGCGGCCAGGTAGGACTTCACCTGGTCGAGCGAGACGCGCTCCTGCGTCATGGTGTCGCGCTCGCGCACGGTCACCGCGTTGTCCTCCAGGGTGTCGAAGTCGACCGTCACGCAGAACGGCGTGCCGATCTCGTCCTGGCGGCGGTAGCGCTTGCCGATGGCACCGGCGTCGTCGAACTCGACGTTCCACGCGGTGCGCAGGTCGGCGGCCAGGCCGCGGGCCTTCGGCGAGAGGTCGGCGTTGCGCGACAGCGGCAGCACCGCGACCTTGACCGGGGCCAGTCGCGGGTCCAGGCGCATGCCGACGCGCTTCTCCATGACGCCCTTGGCGTTCGGCGCCTCGTCCTCGAAGTAGGCGTCGAGCAGGAAGGCCAGCAGGGCGCGGTTGAGGCCCGCCGCCGGCTCGATGACGTACGGGAAGTACCGCTCGCCGGACTCCTGGTCGAAGTACTTGAGGTCCTGGCCGGAGGCCTCGCTGTGCACCGACAGGTCGTAGTCGGTGCGGTTGGCGATGCCCTCCAGCTCGGAGAACTCGGTGCCGCCGAAGTTGAAGCGGTACTCGATGTCCACCGTGCGCTTGGCGTAGTGGGAGAGCTTCTCCTTCGGGTGCTCGAACAGGCGCATGTTCTCGGTGCGCAGGCCGAGGCCGACGTACCAGTCCCAGCGCTGCTGCAGCCAGTACTCGTGCCACTGCTCGTCGTCGCCCGGCTTGACGAAGAACTCCATCTCCATCTGCTCGAACTCGCGGGTCCGGAAGATGAAGTTGCCGGGGGTGATCTCGTTGCGGAAGCTCTTGCCGACCTGGGCGATGCCGAACGGCGGCTTCTTGCGCGAGGTGGTCTGGACGGCCTTGAAGTTGGTGAAGATGCCCTGGGCGGTCTCCGGGCGCAGGTACGCCAGGCCGCTCGCCTCCTCGGTGACGCCGAGGTGGGTCTTCAGCATGCCCGAGAAGTCCTTGGGCTCGGTGAACTGGCCCTTGGTGCCGCAGTCCGGGCAGTTGATGTCCTGGAGGCCGTTCGGCGGCGGGAAGCCGTGCTTGGCCTCGTACTTCTCCTCCAGGTGGTCGGCCCGGTGGCGCTTGTGGCAGGAGAGGCACTCGGTCAGCGGGTCGTTGAAGGTCTTGACGTGGCCGGACGCCTCCCAGACCTCGCGGGCCAGGATCACCGACGAGTCGAGTCCGACGACGTCCTCGCGGGCCTGGACCATCGCACGCCACCACTGGCGCTTGATGTTCTCCTTGAGCTCGACGCCCAGCGGACCGTAGTCCCAGGCGGCACGCGTGCCGCCGTAGATCTCGCTGCAGGGGTAGACGAAGCCACGGCGCTTGCTCAGGCTGACGATCGTCTCGATCTTGTCGGCTGCCACAGTGCTCTCTTCAGTACGTACGGCCCGGTCAGGGCACGGCTGGTTGCGCGTACCCGAATACCTCAGGTTACCGGCCATATGGGTACAGGGTTCAAATCGGTATCGCCGGTACCGGCCCACTCACCGTCACCGCCCGTTCACCCGTCCGAGTGATTTGACAATCATTTCCATCTAATCTGAGAATGGTTGTCATGATGATCCGACGACGTGCCCGCAGCACCCTGGCCCTGGCCGCCACCGCCCTCGCCGCCGCCCTCACGCTGACGGCCTGCGGCAGCAGCGACGGCGCGCAGGGTACGGACGGCCGGCTGAACGTCGTCGCGTCCTTCTACCCGATGGAGTTCCTCGCCACGAAGATCGGCGGCGAGCACGTGAAGGTCACCGGCCTGACCGCCGACGGCGTCGAGCCCCACGACCTCGAACTCACCGCCAAGCAGGTCGGACGCGTCCAGAAGGCCGACGCGATCGTCTACCTCAAGGGCCTGCAGCCCACCGTCGACAAGGCGGTCGCCGGCTCCCACGCCAAGGTCACGGTGGACGCCACCACCGCCGTCCCGCTGGAGGACCACCACCTCCCCGAGGGCCACGCCGAGGACGACGGCCACGACCACCACGCCGAGGACGACGGCCACCACCACGACGAGGCCGCCGGCGACCCGCACATCTGGCTCGACCCGACCCGCTACGCCGCCGTGGCCCGCAGCGTCGGCGCCGGGTTCGCCGAGGCCGACCCGGCCCACGCCGACGACTACCGCAGGAACACCGACGCGCTGGTCGGCCTTCTCACCACCCTGGACCAGGAGTTCAAGGACGGGCTGAAGGACGCCCGGAGCCGCACCTTCGTCACCAGCCACGCCGCCTTCGGCTACCTCGCCGAGGCCTACGGCCTCACCCAGGTCTCCATCAACGGCGTCGACCCCGAGTCCGAGCCCACCCCGGCCCGCCTCGCCGAGGTCCAGAAGGCCGCCCGGGACAACGGCGTCACCACGATCTTCTTCGAGACCCTGGCCAGCCCCAGGCTCGCCGAGACGGTCGCCAAGGACCTCGGACTCGGCACCGCCGTCCTCGACCCGCTGGAGGGCGTCAAGGACCGGGCCAAGGACGACTACCTCACCGTCATGCGGCAGAACCTGGCCAACCTCCGGGCCGCCCTGGGCACCGGCGCGAACGCCGGCCCGGGCGCCGCCGCCACCCCCACCAGCTGACGGGACCACCGGCATGACTCCCCCGACACCCCCGGCCGTCCGCCTGCACGACGCCGTCGCCTCGCGCGGCGGACGCCCGGTGCTGCGCGGCGTCGACCTCACCGTCCGCCCCGGCGAAGTGGTCGCCCTGCTCGGCGCCAACGGCTCCGGCAAGTCCACCACCGTCAAGGCCGTCACCGGCGCCGTCCCGCTGGAGCGCGGCGGCCTGGAACTGTTCGGCACCCCGCTCGCCCGCTTCCGCGCCTGGCACCGGATCGGCTACGT
Source organism: Kitasatospora sp. NPDC059462 (assembly GCF_042749955.1). Classification (NCBI taxonomy): domain Bacteria; kingdom Bacillati; phylum Actinomycetota; class Actinomycetes; order Kitasatosporales; family Streptomycetaceae; genus Kitasatospora; species Kitasatospora sp. NPDC059462. Next base: position 12,938 of record NZ_JBHYUU010000023.1, read on the forward strand.
CCCGCAGCGCACCACCGCCGCCTCCGGCGTCCCCGCCACCGTGCGCGAGGTCGTCTCCACCGGCCGGCTGCCGCTGCACCGGCTGCTGCCGTTCCGCCGCGCCGACCGCACCGCCGTGGACCGCGCACTGGCCGCCGTCGGCATGCTCGACCGGGCCGGCGACGGCGTCGCCGACCTCTCCGGCGGCCAGCAGCAGCGGGTGCTGATCGCCCGCGCGCTGGCCGGCTCCCCCGACCTGCTGATCATGGACGAGCCGATGGCCGGCGTGGACGCCGCCAGCCAGCAGGTGCTCGCCGACACCCTGCGCGCCGAGGTCGCGCGCGGCGCCGCCGTCCTGCTGGTGCTGCACGAACTCGGGCCGCTGGAACCGCTGATCGACCGCGCCGTGGTGCTCCGCGACGGCTGCGTCGCGCACGACGGCCCGCCCGTCCCCAACACCGGCCTGCACGCCCTGCCCGGCCACGACCACGTCCACCCGCACGCCGACCACGGCCACGACCACGAACGGATCCGGGGACTGCTGTCATGACCGAGATGCTCAGCTACGACTTCATGCAACGGGCGCTGATCGCCGCCGTCCTGGTCGGCTTCACCGCCCCCGCCGTCGGCATCTACCTGGTGCAGCGCCGCCAGGCCCTGATGGGCGACGGCATGGGCCACGTCGCGATGACCGGCGTCGGCCTCGGCTTCATCTTCCAGACCAGCCCGGTCTGGATGGCCGTCCTGGTCTGCGTGCTCGGCGCCGTCACCATGGAGCTGGTCCGCTCGCGCGGCAACCAGCGCGGCGACATCGCCCTCGCGATGCTCTTCTACGGCGGCATGGCCTGCGGCAAGCTGCTGGTCTCCAAGTCCGCCCAGGCGGGCGCCGGTTCACTGGAGAGCTACCTCTGGGGCTCCATCCTGACCGTCTCCCCCGCCGACCTGGCCACGATCGCCGCGCTCGGCGCCGTCGTCGTCGCCGTCACCCTCGGCCTGCGCCGCCAGCTCTTCGCGATCTGCCAGGACGAGGACTTCGCCAAGGTCACCGGCGTCCCGGTGCGGCTGCTCAACCTGCTGCTCGCCGTGATGGCCGCGGTCACCGTCACCGTCGCCATGCGGGTGGTCGGCCTGCTGCTGGTCAGCGCGCTGATGGTGGTCCCGGTGGCCGCCGCCCAGCAGCTCACCCGCTCCTTCGCCGCGACCCAGGCCGGCGCGATCGCGGTCGGCGTGATCGTCGCCCTGGCCGGCGTCACCGGCTCCTACCAGCTCGACGTGCCGTCCGGCCCGGCCATCGTGCTGCTCGCCATCGCGGTGTTCGCGGTGTTCAGCGCGATCGCCGCGCCGCTCGCCCGGCGCCGCCACCGCACCACCCCCGACGCCGGACCGCAGGTCTGCGACGTCCGGCTGCCGGACCCGGAGCGGGCCGGGCCCGGCCTGCCGGACCGGACCGGCGAGATCACTCCGGCGCCCAGTGCGGGGCTGGCACAATGAGGTGCCAACCGCCCACACCACCAGGAGGACCCACGGTGACCACCGCAGGCCCGTCGCCGCGAGCCCGATCGACCCGGCAGCGCGCCGCCGTCTCGGCGGTCCTGGACGAGATCGAGGACTTCCGCAGCGCGCAGGAGCTCCACGACATGCTGAAGCACCGGGGCGACTCGGTCGGCCTCACCACCGTCTACCGGACGCTCCAGTCGCTCGCCGACGCCGGCGAGGTGGACGTCCTGCGCACCGCCGACGGCGAGGCCGTCTACCGCCGGTGCAGCAGCGGACACCACCACCACCTGGTCTGCCGGCAGTGCGGCGCCACCGTCGAGGTCGAGGGCCCGGCCGTCGAGCGCTGGGCCAACTCGGTCGCCGCCGAGCACGGGTTCAGCGACATCGCGCACACCCTGGAGATCTTCGGCACCTGCGCGGAGTGCGCCAAGCGCGCCTGAAGCCGGACGCGGGAACCCGGGCGCCCCAAGCCGGGCACGGGAAGCCGGGCACGGGAAGCCGCAAGCCCCACGAGGGCCCGCGGGAGTCACCTCCCGCGGGCCCTTCCGCGCACCCGGCGCCGGCGCCGGACGACGCGCTCAGCGCTGCGCCGGCACCTCGGCACCCAGCTCGGCCGGCACCTCGTTGGGGATCGCCCCGCCGAACCGGCGGTCACGCATCGCGTACTGCTCGCAGGCCCGCCACAGGTCGCGCCGGTCGAAGTCCGGCCAGAGCACGTCCTGGAACACGAACTCCGCGTACGCCGACTGCCAGAGCAGGAAGTTGGACGTCCGCTGCTCGCCGCTGGGCCGCAGGAAGAGGTCCACGTCCGGCATGTCCGGGTGGTACAGGTACTTGGCGAGGGTCTTCTCGTTGACCTTCTTCGGGTCCAGCCGGCCCGCCGCCACATCGGCCGCGATGGCCGCCGCGGCGTCCGCGATCTCCGCCCGGCCACCGTAGTTGACGCACATGTACAGGGTGACGGCGTCGTTGTCCTTGGTCTGCTCCTCGGCGACCTGGAGCTCCTGGACGACGCTCTTCCACAGCTTGGGCATCCGGCCCGCCCAGCGCACCCGCACGCCCATCGCGTCCATCTCGTCGCGGCGGCGGTGGATGACGTCGCGGTTGAAGTTCATCAGGAACTTCACCTCGTCGGGTGAGCGCTTCCAGTTCTCGGTGGAGAACGCGTACAGCGAGACGTTCTTCACGCCCAGCTCGATCGCGCCCTTCAGCACGTCCAGCACGACGCCCTCGCCGACCTTGTGGCCCTCGGTGCGCGGCAGCCCACGCTCCTTCGCCCAGCGGCCGTTGCCGTCCATGACGATCGCGACGTGGCCGGGGACCAGCTCGCCGGGGATCTTCGGGGGCCGGGCGCCGCTGGGGTGCGGGGTCGGGGGGAGGTACTCCCGCTGCTTGCCGCCGCCGAAGAGCCGTCGCGCTGCCATGTGCTCACTTCTCCACGTATCTCATCGAGCGGATGCCCCGCTCCAGGTGCCACTGCAGATAGGCCGCGACCAGGCCGCTGCCCTCCCGCCAGTACCTCGGCTCACAGGCGTCGGCCGTCCGCCAGTCCCCTGACAGCAGCGCCCCGAGCAGTACCAGTGTCTCAGGGGAGGGTACGGCACATCCGGGTACCCGGCAGTCCGCGCAGAGCACGCCGCCGGCCTGCAGCGAGAAGAACCGGTTGGGGCCCTCCATGCCGCACTTGGCGCAGTCGTCGAAGCTCGCGCCGTACCCGTTGACCGCCAGCGACCGCAGCAGGAAGGCGTCCAGCACCAGGTGCGGCTGGTGCGGCCCGTCCGCCAGCGTGCGCAGCCCCCCGACCAGCAGCAGGTACTGCTGGACGGCCGGCTGGCCCTCGTTCTCGGCGAACCGTTCCGCCGTCTCCAGCATGGCCGTGCCGGCGGTGTAGCGGCCGTAGTCGGCGACGATCCGACCGCCGTACGGGGCGATCGTCTCGACCTGGGTGCAGAGCGGCAACCCGCGCCCGACCAGCTCACTCCCCCGGCTGAAGAACTGCACGTCCACGTGGGAGAACGGCTCCAGACGCGCGCCGAACTTCGACTTGGTCTTGCGCACCCCGCGCGCCACCGCGCGCACCTTGCCGTGGTGACGGGTGAGCAGGGTGATGATCCGGTCGGCCTCGCCGAGCTTCTGCGCCCGGAGCACCACGCCGTCGTCCCGGAAGAGGCTCATGCGCCCGCCTCGCCGGAGCGGGCCTCGAACAGTACGGACATCCCACCATTGTCCCCCAGCCGTCCCGCTCCGGCGGACAGCCGTGTGCCCGCACCGGGCCGTGGGGGATCGCCGAACGGTGCGGGTCACGGCGGGCCCCGGAGGGGGTGGGGGCCCGGTTTGTGGGGGTCCGGAGGAACGGGGCACGGGGGGGAGGACGAAGGGGAAGGTCTAGTACGGCGCCCGGGTGGCCGCCTCCAGCAGCGCCCCGACCCGCGCCTGCGGCAGGTCCAGGCAGCGCCCGACGGCGTCCAGCGCCTCCCGCTCCTGCGGCCGGTACCGGCCGTCGGCCAGCGCGATCGCCGCGCCCTGGAGCAGCAGCCGCTCCCGGCCGGGCCCGGCCAGGTGCGGGGCGAGCGGTTCGAGCACCGCGTGCAGTTCCACCGCCAGCCCGCCGGCCATGCCGTGCGCGTCGTAGAGTTCGCCGCCGAGCCCGGACAGCGCCGCCATCGCGGCCAGCACCTGGGCCTCGCCGCAGTCCTCGAAGCCGGCGTCCCGGACCGCCGCGCAGGCGGCCTCGCGGGCCGCGCGGTGCGCGGTGCCGCCCGCGGCCAGCAGGGCCAGCGCGACGGTGTACTGCGCGTCGCGCAGCATCCCGCCCAGGCGCACGCAGGTGGGCTGTTCCAGGCTCTCCACCCCGAACCGGCCGTGGCAACTGGTGCACTGCACACTGCCGATCACCGGTCCGAGCGGAAGCACCGGGGTTCCCAGCAGCCGCAGCCACCGCCGGCCGTGTTGCCGGCGGTAGTTGCGGTCCCCGCCGCAGCCTGGACAGAAGAAGTCACCGAGAACGTCAGTCCGCCACCGCGGGCGAACACCCCACATCCCTGTCACGGCGCCACTCCCCAGACATGGCAGGCGGCCTGCACAACAATGGGCAGGTCACGCGACCGGCCACCGGATCGTCCCACCGACCCGGCTTTCCGGTGGGACGATGTTGCCACGGTTGCCGACACGTGTCAGTACTTCGAACGGTCCGATCCCGGAAAAAATGTGGCGCAGGACACAGCGCGTGCGCCCCCCGGCCCGCGGCCGTCCGGCCCGGTCCGGGAACGCCGCCGGGCCGCCCCGAACGGGACGGCCCGGCGATGTCCACTCGTACGAACTACCCGCGCCGCGCCCGGTTGACGGCGCTGATCATCGCCTTCAGCGAGGCCAGCACGGTGTTGCCGTCGATCCCGACGCCCCACAGCACCCGGCCGTCCACCGCGCACTCGACGTACGCGGCGGCCTGGGCGTCGCCGCCCTCGCTCAGCGCGTGCTCGGCGTAGTCCAGCACCCGTACGTCCACGCCGATCTGCGCCAGCGCGTCGGCGAACGCGGAGACCGGGCCGTTGCCGGTACCGGCCAGGGTGACCGGCGCGCCGTCCACCACGGCCTCGGCGGTCAGCGCGTCCCGGCCGTCCTCGGTGGTCAGGGTGCGCGAACCGCTCAGCGAGATCCGGCCCCACGGGTTCGCCGTGGTCGGCAGGTACTCGTCCTCGAAGACCCGCCAGATCTCGGCCGGGGTGACCTCGCCGCCCTCGGCGTCGGTCATCGTCTGGATGATCCGGGAGAACTCGATCTGCATCCGGCGCGGCAGGTCCAGCTTGTGGTCGTTCTTCAGCACGTACGCCACGCCGCCCTTGCCGGACTGGCTGTTGACCCGGATGACCGCCTCGTAGGTGCGGCCGACGTCCTTCGGGTCGATCGGCAGGTACGGCACGCCCCAGGTGTGCTCCTCGACCGGCACGCCCGCCGCGGCCGCGTCCGCCGCCAGGACGTCGAAGCCCTTCTTGATGGCGTCCTGGTGCGAGCCGGAGAAGGAGGTGTACACCAGGTCGCCGGCGTACGGGTGGCGCGGGTGCACCTCCATCTGGTTGCAGTACTCGGCGGTGCGGCGCACCTCGTCGATGTCGGAGAAGTCGATCTGCGGGTCGATGCCCTGCGAGAACAGGTTCATGCCCAGGGTCACCAGGTCGACGTTGCCGGTCCGCTCGCCCTGGCCGAACAGGCAGCCCTCGATCCGGTCGGCCCCGGCCATGTAGGCCAGCTCGGCGGAGGCGACGGCGGTGCCCCGGTCGTTGTGCGGGTGCACCGACAGGCAGACGAACTCGCGGCGCGACAGGTGGCGCGACATCCACTCGAACTGGTCGGCCTGGACGTTCGGGGTGGCCCGCTCGACGGTGGCCGGCAGGTTCAGGATGATCTCGCGGCCCTCGCCCGGCTGCCAGACGTCCATGACCGCCTCGCAGACCTCCAGCGCGAAGTCCAGCTCGGTGTCGACGAAGATCTCCGGCGAGTACTGGTAGCCGAAGACGGTGTCGTCGCCCAGCAGCTTCTCGGCGTACTCCATCACCAGGCGGGTGCCGTCGGTGGCGATCGCCTTGGTGGCCTCCTTGCCGTTGCGGAACACCACCCGGCGGAACAGCGGCGCGGTCGCGTTGTACAGGTGCACGGTCGCCCGCGGCGCGCCGACCAGCGACTCGACGGTCTTCTCGATCAGCTCCTCGCGCGCCTGGGTCAGCACCGAGATGGTGACGTCCTCCGGGATCGCCCCCTCCTCGATCAGCGAGCGCACGAAGGCGTGGTCGGTGGCCCCGGAGGACGGGAAGCCGACCTCGATCTCCTTGTAGCCCATCGCGACCAGCAGGTCGAACATCTTGCGCTTGCGGGCCGGGGACATCGGGTCGATCAGCGCCTGGTTGCCGTCCCGCAGGTCGGTGGAGAGCCAGCGCGGCGCCTCGGTGATCACCTTCGACGGCCAGGTGCGGTCCGGCAGGTCGACGGTGCCGAAGGGCAGGTAGCGGCCGTGCCGCATGCCGGACGGCCGCTGGCGCACCGAGCCGGCGGTGATCGGGGTGGGCCGGCCGGCGAAGGCGCGGGCGGCGGGGACGGGCGCGGCGGAGCTCTGCTCGGTCATGGGGGCGACTCTCGGCTTCCTGTGATGCGTGGTGCGGGCTGGTCGGGGCGGTGTCCTCACCCGACTCGGCCGGCCTGCTGCCGCTCGCGGCCCCCGTGGGGCCACCGGAATCAGCGCGCAGCACAGTCCCCGCGGCGAGGGAGCCGGCCCTTGGTGGACTACAGGCCCTCGACGCGGCAGCTAAGAAGAAGCAGCCCGTTGCGCATGATGCGGCCCAGCCTAACCCAGGGCCGCGCGACCCCGAAGCCGGCCGCGCGCTCTTCCCACCCCTTGAGACGGCGCGCGGATGCGCCCGGGCGGCGCGCAATCCCGTCCGCGCCGGTGACAACACGTCATCGATGCCTCACGCTGGGCCACATGACAGCCGAACCGACGCTCTGCGCGATCGTTCCGCCGTACGTCCTGGACCGCCTCGCCGAGGACGGTCACGCGCCCGCCGCCCGCTCCCTCGCCCTCGACGCCGCGCACCGGGCCGCCCGGCTCACCGCCGCCCCGCCCGCCCCGGCCGCCGACCGCCTGGAGCGGGTGATCTCCGACGCCGGGCACCGCGAACGCCTGCCCGGCCGCACCGTCCGCCGGGAGGGCGAGAGCCCCCTGCCCGACCAGTCCGTCAACCACGCCTACGACGGCCTCGGCGCCACCTGGACACTGTTCTCCGCCGTCTACGGACGGCACTCCATCGACGACCAGGGCCTGCGGCTGGACGCCACCGTCCACTACGGCCAGGAGTACGACAACGCCTTCTGGGACGGCCGGCGGATGGTCTTCGGCGACGGCGACGGCGAGGTGTTCGGCGACTTCACCGCCTGCGTCGACGTCATCGGCCACGAACTCGCCCACGGCGTCACCCAGTTCACCGCCGGCCTGGAGTACCGCGACCAGCCCGGGGCGCTCAACGAGTCGGTCTCCGACGTCTTCGGCTCCCTGGTCAAGCAGTACGCGCTGCAGCAGGACGCCGCCGCGGCGGACTGGCTGGTCGGCGCCGGACTGCTCGCCCCCGGCGTGCAGGGGGTCGCCCTGCGCTCGATGAAGGCGCCCGGCACCGCCTACGACGACCCCCGGCTGGGCAAGGACCCGCAGCCCGCCCACCTGCGCGACTACGTGCGCACCTCCCGGGACAACGGCGGGGTCCACATCAACTCGGGCATCCCCAACCACGCCTTCTACCTGCTCGCCACCGCACTCGGCGGCCCGGCCTGGGAACGCGCCGGCCGGATCTGGTACGACGCGCTGACCGGCCGGCGGCTGCCCTCCGACGCCGACTTCACGGCCTTCGCCCGGGCCACCGTCGCCGCCGCGAAGGCCCGCTACCCGGAACCGGAGGTCGCCGACACGGTGACCGCCTCCTGGGCGAAGGTCGGCATCAGCCCGGCTTGAGTCGCGCTTAAGTCAAGGTCCGGGAAAACCCCGGCAAACGCCATCGCTGGGTAGCACCATGGACACCATGCGTATCCAGGTGACCCGGACCGGCGGCCTCGCGGGACACGTCCGCCGCGCTGAGCTCGACACCACCGAGCGGGTGGACGCCCCGCACGTGCACGCGCTCGCCCGCGAGGCCGTCGCGGGCGGGCTGCGCACGCCCTCCTACGGGGTGCCGGACGGCTACCACTACGAGATCACCGTCGACGGGCGCACGGTGCACTGCGCGGACCCGAAGCTCACCGCGTCCCAGCGCGAACTGGTCTCCCTCGTCCTGCGCGAAGGCGCCTGAGCCCCTCCGCCCCGCTCCCCGCCCGGCGCTCAGGGCCGGCCGTCGCTCAGGGCCAGCCAGCGCTCAGAGCCGGCCGGCGCTCAGAGCCAGCCGTCGAGGGAGGCCAGGAAACCCGCGAGGTCGTCCCGGTGGATGGTGTGGCCGGCCCCGTCCACCCGGCGGACCTGGTAGCCGAGGCCGCGCAGGACCTCGGCGTCCTCGGGCCCGATCAGCCAGCTGTTGCCGGCCAGCTGCACCAGCGAGGGCACGACCGGGGCGCCCGGCAGCACGGCCCCCTCGTACAGCGAGGAGAGCGCGAACGCGGTGTCCGGGTCCCACAGGGCCAGGGTGGCCAGCTCCACGTCCACGTCGGCGGGGGCCCAGCGCGGGTTGACCATGGTGAGCTGCGCCCGGGTGGCCCGCTTGAACTGCGCGAAGACCGCCGGGTCGAACAGGCCCGGCTGGACGAACTTCCACGCCGGGTCCGAGTAGACGGCCCGGGCCGGCCGCAGCCGCTCGACGGCACGCAGCAGGACCAGCCCGCCCAGCGAGTGGCCGATGGCCAGGTCGGCGCCCTGCGGCAGGGTGTCGACCAGGTCGTCGGCGTAGCGCTCGGGGCCGTAGCGCTCCACCGGGGTCGCGCCCTCGCCGCGCGGGCTGGCGCCGTGGCCGCGCAGGTCCACGGCGATCACCCGGTAGCCGCGCTCGGCGAGCGCCGGGCCGACCGACGCCCAGCTGCGGTGGTCGGTCATGATCCCGTGGACCAGCAGCGCGACCCGGTCGCCGGACCCCCACTCACGCGTGTGCAGCTTCATCGCGCCCCCTCCCCCTCGGTGGTCAGAACCCGAGCTTGCGCAGCTGCTTCGGGTCCCGCTGCCAGTCCTTGGCGACCTTGACGTGCAGGTCCAGGAAGACCGGGGTGCCGAGCAGCGCCTCGATGTGCTTGCGGGCGGTGGTGCCGACGTGCTTGAGCCGGGCGCCCTTGGCCCCGATCACGATGGCCTTCTGGCTCTGCCGCTCGATGTAGACGTTGGCGTGGATGTCGAGCAGCGGCCGGTCCGCCGGGCGGCCCTCGCGCGGCAGCATCTCCTCGACCACGACGGCCAGCGAGTGCGGCAGCTCGTCGCGCACGCCCTCCAGGGCGGCCTCGCGGATCAGCTCGGCCACCATGATCTGCTCGGGCTCGTCGGTGAGGTCGCCGTCCGGGTAGAGCGGCATGCCCTCCGGCAGCAGCTTGCTGATCAGCTCGCCGACCAGCTCGACCTGCTTGTCGCCCACGGCGGAGACCGGGATGATCTCGGCCCACTCGATGCCCAGCTCGGCACCGAGCTGGTGGACGGCGATCAGCTGCTCGGCGAGCCGCTTGGAGTCGACCAGGTCGGTCTTGGTGACGATGGCCACCTTGGGGGTCTTCTTGATCTCGGCGAGTTCCTTGGCGATGAACTTGTCGCCGGGGCCGAGCTTCTGGTCGGCGGGCAGGCAGAAGCCGATCACGTCGACCTCGGCCCAGGTGCTGCGCACCAGGTCGTTGAGGCGCTCGCCGAGCAGGGTGCGCGGCTTGTGCAGGCCGGGGGTGTCCACCAGCACCAGCTGGGCGTCCGGGCGGTGCACGATGCCGCGGACGGTGTGCCGGGTGGTCTGCGGGCGGTCGGAGGTGATCGCGACCTTCGTCCCCACCAGAGCGTTGGTCAGGGTCGACTTGCCCGCGTTGGGCCGGCCGACGAAGCACGCGAAGCCGGAGCGGTACGAGGAGGAAGGGGCATTCATGGGCTCCATTCTCCCTGATCACCCCCGCCGGGACGGACACCGCCCGTCCGGTCCCTCACTTCTTCCCCCCGAACACCGCGCCCAGGCCCCAGCCGAGGACGAGCAGCAGGAAGGAGACCGAGCCCCAGAGCCAGAACGGCGACCCGGTCTCCTGCCACTTGCCCATGCCCATCACGCCCAGCAGCAGCCCCGCGAAGAACGCGAACGGCCCCATCGCCCAGCCCCCTCACCGCGCCGTCCCACCGCGCCGTCTCCCCGCCCGTCCCCGGTGAGATTATCCGCCACGCCCGAGGGGCCCGGAACGCGCCGGTGCCCGGGGCGTGAACCCCGGGCACCGTACGGACCGCGTGCGCTCAGCGGGCCCCGACCGCGACGCGCAGCGCCCCGTCCGGGCCGGCCAGCAGCAGCGGGGTGCCGGCCCCGCCGAGGTCCCGCACCGCCGCCAGGTCGGCCTCCGAGGGCTGCTCCGCCTCGGTCACCACGGCCGCCGCCTCCAGCGACTTCGCGCCGCTGGCCACCGCCATCGCCACCGCCGTCTGCACCGCGCTCAGCCGCAGCGACTCCAGCGCGACCGTCCCGGCCACGTAGGTGCGGCCGGTCTCGTCACGCACCGCGGCCCCCTCCGCCACGCCGTTGCGGGCGCGGGCGGAGCGGGCCAGGGTGATGATCTTCTTGTCTTCGGGGTCCAGCTCGACGATGTCACTCATGCCCAGGAGCATAGGCCCCGGCGGGGCGCCCGGGCGGCGCTCCTCAGTGCCCGATCGGGTTGGGCGGTCCGGGCCGCATCACCTTCACGAAGGTCTTGGGACCGGTCGGCAGCGCCCCCTCCTCCCCGGTGCGCTTGCGCCAGTACGGGTTGTCGTGCGGCAGGTGGCTGCTGACCCGCCCGTACATCCCGAACGCGGTGATCACCACGCCGAAGGCGAAGGCGAAGATCACGTTGTGGATGCCGAAGTTCAGGATGTTGGCGTCCGGCCGTTCGAGCACCGTCAGCCCGTAGAACCCGGAGAGGATGAACAGCGCGCCGGCCGCCATGTTCAGGTTGGCGGCGAAGTTCCCGCCGATGACCGCCCCGATCACCAGGATCCCGCCCACCACGATGGACAGGATGCTCAGCGCCCCGTTGGTGGACATCCCGGCGATCTCGTTGCCCTGGGTGGACAGGAAGCCCGGGTGGTCGGCCAGCCCCAGGCAGCCGAACACGATCAGGAAGATCCCGCCGAGCCCCGCCCCGATCCGCCAGACCAGCACCAGTTTGTGGTCGACGGGCAGTTCGTCTTGCAGCTTCATGGCGACCTCCGAGGTGGCCGAAACGCCTGGCTAGCTGTAGGGGTGGCTGCCCTGCATGTGCGGCACCTCATGCATGTACAGCGAGCCGCACTGCTGGCAACCCCGCAGGCCGGTCCCCCACTCCTGCTCCGGCCTGGTCTCGGCCTCGGCGGGAATGGTCCGGCCGCACAGTGCGAGCGCCGGGTCCCTGTCCCGCACGACGTGCCAGACCTTCACCCCGCCCGCCGTCCCCTGCGGGCCGTACTCCGCGCGAAGTTGGTGCGTCATGCCTCCCATGGTCGCCCCGCGGGCACCCGACCGCTACTCGCCGCCCTCCCGGGCCGCCCGCACCTCGGCCCGCACCGGGGCGGCGACCACGGAACCGATCCGGTTGCGGCGCCCGGCCGAGCTCTCGGCGGTCAGCCGGATCGCGGTCAGCCCGCCCGGCACCTCCTCCGGCACCGGGATCTCGCAGGACGACCCCGGGATCGGGACCCGGCCCAGGTGCTTGGCCAGCAGGCCGCCGACCGTCTCGACGTCCTCGTCCTCCAGCTCGATCCCGAACAGTTCGCCGAGGTCCTCCACCAGCAGCCGCGCGGTGATCCGGTAGGAGCCGTCCCCGAGGTCCTCCACCGGGGGGATCTCCCGGTCGTACTCGTCGGTGATCTCGCCGACGATCTCCTCCAGGATGTCCTCGATGGTGACCAGTCCGGCCGTGCCGCCGTACTCGTCGATCACGATCGCCACGTGTGAGCGCATCTGCTGCATCTCGCGCAGCAGGTCGGCGGCCGGCTTGGAGTCCGGGACGAACACCGCCGGGCGCAGCACGGCGCCCACCTCGTCGGCCTCCGAGTCCCGGTTGATGTGGGTGCGGCGCACCAGGTCCTTGAGGTAGACGATGCCGACCACGTCGTCCTCGTTGTCGCCGACCACCGGGATCCGCGAGAAGCCCGAGCGCAGCGCCAGGGTCAGCGCCTGCCGCACGGTCTTGTGCCGCTCGATCATCACCAGGTCGGTGCGCGGCACCATCACCTCGCGCACGATGGTGTCGCCCAGCTCGAAGACCGAGTGCACCATGCGGCGCTCCTCGTCCTCGATGACGTCGTTCTTCTCCGCGAGGTCGACCAGGGCCCGCAGCTCCGCCTCGGAGGCGAACGGGCCCTCCTTGTAGCCCTTGCCCGGGGTCAGCGCGTTGCCGAGCAGGATCAGCAGCCGCGGGATCGGGCCGAGGATCCGGGCCAGCGGCAGCAGCACGAAGGAGGCCGCGGTGGCGGTGGTCAGCGGGTGCTGGCGGCCGATCGTGCGCGGCGAGACGCCCACCGCCACGAAGGACACCAGCACCATCACGCCGAACGCCAGCAGCACGGCCTGCCAGGTCGTGTCGATGGTGCGCACGCACACCACGGTGACCAGGACCGCCGCCGCCATCTCGCTGGCCACCCGGATCAGGGTGGCCAGGTTGAGGTAGCGGATCGGGTCGGTGGCCAGCGCCAGCAGCCGGGCCGAGCCCTTGCGCCCGGAGCGCACGGCCTCCTCCGCCCGGAACCGGGAGACCCGGGAGATGCCCGCCTCGGCGCACGCGGCCAGCCAGCCGAGCACGACGAGCAGGACGGCACCGAGGATGAAACTCGTACTCTCACCACTCACAGGGGTTCGGGCTCCGCGCTCAGTGGGTGGTGGGGGCCGGCGAGATGCCGCCGAGGCCCCGCTCGGCCCGCCAGCCGTCGAGGATCGCCTTCTGGAGGCCGAACATCTCGGCCTCCTCGTCCGGCTCCTCGTGGTCGTAGCCGAGCACGTGCAGCACGCCGTGCACGGTGAGCAGCTGCAGCTCCTCGTCCATCGAGTGCTTCGACGGGGCGGCCTTGCCCTGCTGCTCGGCGACCTCGGGGCAGAGCACGATGTCGCCGAGCAGGCCCTGCGGCAGTTCCTCGCCCTCCTTGCCGGGGCGCAGCTCGTCCATCGGGAAGGACATCACGTCCGTCGGGCCCGGGAGGTCCATCCACTGGATGTGCAGCTCCTCCATCGCCGCCCCGTCCACCAGGATCACGGACAGTTCGGACTGCGGGTGGATCCGCATCTTGTCCAGTGCGTAGCGGGCGACGGCGAGGACGGACTCCTCGTCGACGTCCCAACCGGACTCGTTGGCGATGTCGATCGACATGAGGGGCTGGTTACTCAGCTTTCGGTGCGGTGGGACTGTCGGGGTGCGCGCGAGCCGCGCCGCTGGGCGGGCTTGACCGGGAGCCTGCGCTCGTCGGTCTCCTGGGCCTCCTGGCGGGCGTCCCAGCGCTCGTACGCGTCCACGATCCGGCCGACCAGCTTGTGGCGGACCACGTCGGTGCTGGTGAGGACGGAGAAGTGGATGTCGGGCACGTCGACCAGGATCTCCTGGACGACCTTGAGGCCGCTGCGGGTGCCGCCCGGGAGGTCGATCTGGCTGGTGTCGCCGGTGACGACCACCCGGGAGTTGAACCCGAGGCGGGTGAGGAACATCTTCATCTGCTCGGGCGAGGTGTTCTGGGCCTCGTCGAGGATGATGAAGGCGTCGTTGAGGGTGCGGCCGCGCATGTAGGCGAGCGGCGCGACCTCGATGGTCCCGGCGGCCATCAGGCGCGGGATGGAGTCCGGGTCCATCATGTCGTGCAGCGCGTCGTACAGCGGGCGCAGGTACGGGTCGATCTTCTCGTAGAGGGTGCCGGGCAGGAAGCCCAGCCGCTCCCCCGCCTCGACGGCCGGGCGGGTCAGGATGATCCGGTTGACCTCCTTGGCCTGCAGGGCCTGGACGGCCTTGGCCATCGCGAGGTAGGTCTTTCCGGTGCCGGCCGGGCCGAGGCCGAAGACGATCGTGTGCTTGTCGATCGCGTCGACGTAGCGCTGCTGGTTGAGGGTCTTGGGACGGATGGTCCGGCCCCGGTTGGACAGGATGTTCGCGGTGAACACCTGCGACGGGGCCGGGCTGTCGGGGTCGTCCGCGGCACCGCGGAGCATGGCGATGGAGCGCTCCACGGCGTCCTCCGTCAGGGGTTGGCCGGTGCGCAGCACCAGCATCATCTCGCTGAACAGCTGCTTGACGAGGGCCACCTCGGCGCGCGCGCCGGTCGCGGTCACCTCGTTGCCGCGGACGTGGATGTCGGCGGCGGGGAAGCCCTGCTCGATCACCCGCAGCAGCGAATCGGCGGCGCCCAGCAGGGTGACCATCGGATGCTTCTCGGGGATGACGATCCGGGCGCTGACGCGGCCGTCGTCGGCCGGCTCGGGGCGCGGCTGTCCGTTGGTACGGGTCTGCGATGTGTCACTCATAGGTCGGCGCTGGGGCCTGCCTCATCCCATCCGTGTGTCGTGGTGCCGCTGGGTCTCTCCGGGGCACCAGGGTACGCCGCGCACGTGATCGACGCGGCGGGCGGCGGGGCCGCACCCGACGATGCTGCGGCAGACCGCCCGGGTGGCGCGAACTGTTTTCCGCGGCGTCCGGGCGCCGGGCCCGCGCCGGGGCGCCGCGGTCACCCGTGCCGGGGCGGTACTGGTACCCGGGCGAGGTCCTCGGCAAGCACGATCGGGCCGTCGAAGTGCTTGCGGGCGTCGGCCAGGTGCCGGCCGAGGTCCGGGTAGCGCTGGGAGAAGTGGGTCAGCACCAGGGTGCGGGCGCCCGCCTCGGCGGCGACCTTGCCGGCCTGGCCGGCGGTGAGGTGGCCGTGCTCCTCGGCGAGCCGGGCGTCGGCGTCGGTGAAGGTGGCCTCGACGACCAGCAGGTCGGCTCCCTCGGCGAGCTCGTGCACGCCCTCGCAGAGCCGGGTGTCCATGACGAAGGCGAACCGCTGTCCGGGCCGGGGCTCGCTGACCTCGTCCAGGGTGACCCGCCGGCCGGCCGCCCCGATCGCGCCCTGGCGCTGGAGCCGGCCGACGTCCGGGCCGCCGATGCCCAGGGCGGCCAGCCGTTCGGGCACCAGCCGGCGGCCGTCCGGCTCGCGCAGCCGGTAGCCGAAGGACTCGACCGGGTGGGAGAGCCGGACGGCGTCGAGCGCGAAGCGAGCGCCGGGCGCCTCCAGCGGGCCGGGCTCCTCGATCGGGCGGGGCCGCAGCACGGCCGTCTCGTGGAAGGCGGTGGCGTGGCGCAGCCGCTCGAAGTACACCTCGCCGGAGGCCGGGAAGTAGACGTCCACCGGGTGCGGGACGCGGTCGAGGTTGATCCGCTGGATCACCCCGGCCAGGCCCAGGCTGTGGTCGCCGTGGAAGTGCGTGACGGCGATCCGGGTGAGCTGGGTGGCCGAGACCCCGGCGCGCAGCATCTGGCGCTGGGTGCCCTCGCCGGGGTCGAACAGCAGGCCCTCGCCGTCCCAGCGCAGCAGGTAGCCGTTGTGGTTGCGGTGCCGGGTCGGCACCTGGCTGGCGGTGCCGAGGACGACGAGTTCGCGCTGGGACACCGGGTCAGACCATGTCCTCGGTCATCGTCCGGCCGCCGAGCACGTGGACGTGGGCGTGGAAGACCGTCTGCCCGGCACCGGCGCCGGTGTTGAAGATCAGCCGGTAGTCCTGGACGCCCTCGTCGGCGGCGACCCGGCCGGCCTCGGCGAGCAGCTCGCCGGCGATCTCCGGCTCGTCGGCGGCCAGCGCGGCGGCGTTCGGGTAGTGGGCGTGCGGGATCACCAGGACGTGCAGCGGGGCCTTCGGCGCGATGTCCCGGAAGGCGAGCACCCGCTCGGTCTTGCGCACCACGGTGGCCGGGATCTCGCCCGCCACGATCTTGCAGAACAGGCAGTCGGGCTGCGGCTCGCCGGCCATCGGGGTCTCCTCGCGGGGTCGGGTCGGTGCGTACGGCGGCATGCTAGCCGAGGCGGCCCCGGCGGGGGCGGGGGGACCGGGCCGCCCTCCCGCCCCGGCGCCGCCCTACCGCTGCCCGGGCAGCGGCGGCGGGGTCCTGGCCGGCCGCTCGGCGAGCGCCTCCAGGGCCAGCCGGACGCCCTCGGCGAGCTGCGGGTCCTCCCCCGCCGCCCACGCGTGCGGCGGGAACGGCACCTCGACGTCCGGGTCCACGCCGTGGTTCTCCAGGCCCCAGCCGACCCGCTCCGACCAGAAGGCGTACTTCGGCTGGGTCACCAGGGTGCCGTCCACCAGCGAGTAGCGGCTGTCGATGCCGATCACCCCGCCCCAGGTGCGGGTGCCGACCACCGGGCCGATGCCGAGCGCCTGGATGGCCGCGTTGACGATGTCGCCGTCCGAGCCGGAGTACTCGTCGGCCAGGGCGACGACCGGCCCGCGCGGCGCGTCCTCGGGGTACGGCGAGGGGCTGGCGACGTCCCGGGCGACGCCCCAGCCGATGATCCGCCGGGACAGCTTCTCGATCACCAGCTGCGAGGTGTGCCCGCCCCGGTTGCCCCGGATGTCGACGATCACGCCCTCCCGGGCCATCTCCGAGCGCAGGTCGCGGTGGATCTGCGCCCAGCCGGTGGTCTGCATGTCGGGGATGTGCAGGTAGCCGAGCCGGCCCCCGGACAGCTCGCGCACGGCGGCCCGCCGCCCGGCCACCCAGTCGTGGTAGCGCAGCGCCTCGTCGTCGGCGAGCGGGACGACCACCGGGTGGCGCCGGTCGGTGCCGTCCTTGCCGGCCACGGTCAGTTCGACCGGCTGCCCGGCGGTGCCCGCCAGCAGCGGCGCCGGGCCGGTCAGCGGGTCCACCGGGCGGCCGTTGACCGCGAGGACCGCGTCCCCCGGGCGGACGGCCACCCCCGGCGCGGCCAGCGGCGAGTGCGCCCTCGGGTCCGAGGACTCGCCGGGCAGGACGCGGGCGATCCGCCACACCTCGCCGTCGCGGACCAGGTCGGCGCCGAGCAGGCCCTGCCGGCGGGCCGCCTCGGTGTGCCGGCCGGGCGGCACCACGTACGCGTGGGAGGTGCCCAGCTCGCCGTGCACCTCCCAGAGCAGGTCCACCAGGTCGTCGTGCGAGCCGAGCCGCTCCACCAGCGGGCGGTAGCGGGCCAGCACCCCGGCCCAGTCCACCCCGGAGAGGTCCGGGTGCCAGAAGTTGTCCCGCATCAGGCGGCCGTTCTCGTCGAACATCTGCCGCCACTCGGCCGCCGGGTCGACGGTCACCCGCAGCCGGGCCAGGTCGACGTCGATCTCGTCGTCCTCGCCGGACGCCTTGTGGCCGGCCGGCAGGATCCGCAGCTCATCCTCGTCCAGCACGGCCAGCCGGGTGCCGTCGCCGCTCACCGCGAACGCGTCCAGGCCGTCCACCAGCTGCTCGGCCCGGCGCTTGCGGAAGTCGAAGCGCTCCAGGGCCGGGCGCGGGCGCTCGTCGTCGAGCGAGGCCGCGTCGTCGCCCAGCTCGCCGACCAGCGGGACGCGCGTCCACAGCACGCCGTCCTTGGCGGCCCGCAGGGTGCCGAAGCGGCCGCCCTCCACCGGGAACGGCACGATCCGGTCGGCGATGCCCGCCAGGTCGACCCTGGTCACCGGCGGCGCGTCGGCCCCGCCCTCCTCGCCGCCGTCCCGCTTGCCCCGGGGCTCGTCGTCCTCGCCGCCGACCGGGCGCCCGGCCCGGCTCGGCCCGAACGGGGACGGCGTGTCGGCGGCCAGGGTGATCAGGTACGGGCGGCAGCCGTTGGGGAACGACAGGTCGAAGACGTGCGAGTCGTACACCGGGTCGAAGTTGCGCATCGAGAGGAACGCCAGGTGCCGGCCGTCCGCGGTGAACGCCGGCGAGGTGTCGATGAACCGCTGCGGGGTCGCCTCGGAGACCGTCCGGGTGGCCAGGTTCGCCAGCACGATCTGGCGCAGCGACCACGGCCCGAGGGCCGGCTGCGACCAGGCCAGCCACGCCGAGTCGGGGCTGAACGCCAGCCCGCTGACCTCACCGTCCGTGCTGTGCGCCAGCTCGTGCACGGATCCGTCGGCCAGCGAGACCAGCAGCACCCGGCCGTCGTGCGCGCCGACCGCCAGCTGCTTGCCGTCCGGCGACACCACCAGGGCGCGGACCCGTCCCAGCAGCCCGGCGGCCAGCCGGCGGCGCTCGGTGCCGAGCACGGCGGGCGCGTACTCGACCGCGTCCTCGCCCTCGGCGTCGGTCACCCAGACCACGCCCTGCGCGGCGTCCTCGCCCGCCGCGCCCGGCACCACCCGGGCCAGGCGGGCCCGCACGCCCGGTGTCTCGTCCAGCACCCGGGCCGGGCCCTCCCGGTGGGCCAGCCAGTGCACGGTGCCGCGCACCACCACCGCGCCGGCCCGGCCGGTGCGGTCCGGGGCGGCGCCCTCCAGCCAGTACGCGGCGGACACCGGGCGGGGGCGGCGGCCGGTGCGGGGGCCGCCCAGCCGCACGTCGAGCCGGCGCGGCCCGGCGCCGGCCAGGTCGTCCAGCAGCCACAGCCCGCCGGCACTGTGCCAGACCACCCGGGCGCCGTCGGTGGCGGCGTCGCGGGCGTAGAAGCCCTCCGGGGAGATGCCGTGGCGGCGCAGGCCGGAGCCGTCCGGGAGGCTGGAGTACAGCGCGCCGACGCCCTCGTGGTCGGAGAGGAACGCGATGCGCCCGCCCACCCACAGCGGCGACTCGATGTTGCCGGCCAGGTCCTCGTGGACGCGCTCGAAGCGCTCGGCGCCGATCCACAGCTTCCCGGCCCGCCCGCCCCGGTACCGCTTCCACCAGGCCGGTTCCATGCCGAACGCGGAGACCAGCAGCACCCGCCCGCCGCCCGGCTCGAAGGCCAGCCCGCCGACCGGGCCGTAGGGCAGCCGCACCGGCTCGCCGCCGTCCGGCGGCACGGCGTGCGCCCAGGTGCGGCGCAGCGAGGCCTGCCCGGCGGCGGTGGTGGCGATCGGCCGGCCGTCCGCCGTCCAGCCGCGCAGCTGGGTCTGCGCGTCGCCCCAGTGGGTGAGGCGGCGCGACGGGCCGCCGTCCACCGGCGCGAGGTGCACCTCGGGGGCGCCGTCCCGGGCCGAGGTGAACGCGACGTACCGGCCGTCCGGGGAGAAGCGGGGGCGGCGGACCGGGACGTGATCGGCCGTCAGCCGCCAGGCCCGGCCGCCGTCCAGCGGGGCGAGCCACACGTCGTTCTCGGCCACGAAGGTGATCAGGTCGCCGTGCAGGTGCGGGTGGCGCAGATAGGCGCCCACGGAGGTGCTCTCGGGTTCGCTCACACCCGTCACCCTGGCACGGGGCCGCTCCCCCGCGCCCGGACTTTGCCGACCACGGCCCCCTGCGGGGGAGGTCCTGCTACGACCAGCGGCCGGTGCGGCCCAGCAGCAGCGCGCCGGCCGCCACCCCGGCGGTGGAGGTGCGCAGCACCGACGGGCCGAGCCGGTACGGCTTCGCGCCGTCCTCGGCGAAGGCGGCCAGCTCCTCCGGGGAGACCCCGCCCTCCGGGCCGACCACCAGCACCAGGTCCCCGGTGTCCGGGAGGGCCGCGCCGGCCAGCGGCTCGGCGCCCTCCTCGTGCAGCACGGCCGCGAACGCGGCGCCGGCCAGCACCGGGACCAGCTGCCGGGTGGTCATCACGTCGCGGATCACGGGGAAGCGCAGCCGGCGGGACTGCTTGCCGGCCTCCCGCGCGGTGGCCCGCCACTTGGCGAGCGCCTTGCCGCCGCGCTCGCCCTTCCACTGGGTGATGCAGCGCGACGCCGCCCAGGGGATCACCACGTCCACGCCGACCTCGGTCATGGTCTCCACGGCCAGCTCGCCCCGGTCGCCCTTGGGCAGCGCCTGGACGACGACGATCCGCGGCGCCGGCTCCGGCTCGCGGCGCACCGCCGCCACCGTCACCTCGATCGCGTCCTTGCCGAGCACCGCCGCGACGGTGCCGTCCACGCCCAGGCCGAGGCCGTCCGTCAGGGTGACCGCCTCGCCCGGCTGCAGCCGCTTCACCGCGGCGGCGTGCCGGCCCTCCGGCCCGTCCAGCAGCACCGGCGCGCCGGGCTCGACGGCGGAGATCCGCTCGGTCTCGGCGACGAACACGGGCGCGGTCATGCGGGGAACCTCCGGGGTGGGAAGGGGAACGGGAACGCGAAAGGGGTGCCGAGGAAGCCTCGGCACCCCCGCGCGGGACGGCTACCGGCCGTTGAAGGCGTCCTTCAGCCGGGAGAACAGCCCCTGCTGCCCGGGCGCGAACTGGCCGGAGGGCCGTTCCTCGCCGCGCAGCACCGCCAGGCGGCGCAGCAGGTCCTCCTGCTCGGCGTCGAGCTTGGTGGGCGTCTGCACCTCGACATGCACTATCAGGTCGCCCCGGCCGCCGCCGCGCAGGTGGGTGATGCCCCGGCCGTGCAGCGGGATGGACTGGCCGGACTGGGTGCCGGGCCGGATGTCGACCTCCTCCACCCCGTCCAGGGTCTGCAGCGGCACCTGGGTGCCGAGCGCGGCCGCCGTCATCGGGATGGTGACGGTGCAGTGCAGGTCGTCGCCGCGCCGCTGGAACACCGCGTGGGTGGTCTCGGCGATCTCGACGTACAGGTCGCCGGCCGGGCCGCCGCCGGGGCCGACCTCGCCCTCGCCGGCCAGCTGGATGCGGGTGCCGTTGTCGACACCGGCGGGGATCTTCACGGTCAGGGTGCGGCGGGCGCGGACCCGGCCGTCGCCGGCGCACTCCGGGCACGGGGTCGGCACGACGGTGCCGAAGCCCTGGCACTGCGGGCAGGGGCGGGAGGTCATGACCTGGCCCAGGAAGGACCGGGTGACCTGGGAGACCTCGCCCTTGCCGCGGCACATGTCACAGGTCTGCGCGGAGGTGCCGGGCGCGGCGCCCTCGCCGCTGCAGGTGGTGCAGGTGACGGCGGTGTCGACCTGGAGTTCCTTGGTGGTGCCGAACGCGGCCTCCTCCAGGGTGATCTCCAGGCGGATCATGGCGTCCTGGCCGCGCCGGGTCCGCGAACGCGGGCCGCGCTGGCCGGAGGCGGCGCCGAAGAAGGCGTCCATGATGTCGGAGAAGCCGAAGCCGGCCGCGCCCGCGCCGAAGCCGCCCGCCCCGCCGCCCCCGCCGTTGGGCGAGAGGGGGTCGCCGCCGAGGTCGTAGACCTGGCGCTTCTGCGGGTCGGAGAGCACCTCGTAGGCGGCGTTGATCTCCTTGAACCGCTCCTGCGTCTTCGGGTCCGGGTTGACGTCCGGGTGCAGTTCGCGTGCCAGGCGCCGGAACGCCTTCTTGATCTCGTCCTGCCCCGCATCCCGTCGGACGCCGAGTACCGCGTAGTAGTCCGTGGCCACCAAATGCTCCGCTTGTTCCGCCTGTAAGAGTGCTTGCGACTTCGGACCGTCAGAATTCTAACGGTCCGTACCTACGACTCGGCCAGGATCTGGCCGACGTACCGTGCCACCGCTCGCACCGCCCCCATTGTGCCCGGATAGTCCATCCGGGTCGGACCGATCACACCCAGTTTGGCCACGCTCTCGTCGCCCGAACCGTAACCGACCGAGACGACCGACGTGGAATTCAGCCCCTCGTAGGCGTTCTCGCGGCCGATCCGGACCGTCATCCCGGCGTCCGCGGTCTCACCCAGGAGGCGGAGCAGGACGACCTGCTCCTCCAGTGCCTCCAGCACCGGCTGGATGGTCAGCGGGAAGTCGTGGCCGAAACGGGTCAGGTTGGCCGTGCCGGCCAGCATGATCCGCTCCTCGCTCTGCTCGGCGAGCGTCTCGAAGAGCGTCGCCAGCACCGTCGTCACGGTCGGCCGGTCGGCCGCCTCGAACAGTGCGGGCAGTTCCTCCAGCAGCCCGGGGACGTCGGGCAGGCGCTGGCCGGCGGCCCGCGCGTTGACCCGGGCCCGCAGGTCCGCCAGCAGGGTCTCGCCGACCGTGCCGGGGCAGTCCACCAGCCGCTGCTCGACCCGGCCGGTGTTGGTGATCAGCACCAGCATCACCTTCGCCGGGGCCAGCGCGACCAGCTCGATGTGCCGCACCGTGGAGCGGCTCAGCGAGGGGTACTGCACGACCGCGACCTGGCGGGTCAGCTGGGCCAGCAGCCGCACGGTGCGGGCGACCACGTCGTCGAGGTCCACCGCGCCGTCCAGGAAGTGCCGGATCGCCCGCCGCTCGGGCGCGCTCATCGGCTTGACCTCGGCCAGCTTGTCGACGAACAGCCGGTAGCCCTTGTCGGTGGGGATGCGCCCGGCGCTGGTGTGCGGCTGGTGGATGTAGCCCTCCTCCTCCAGTGCGGCCATGTCGTTGCGGACGGTGGCCGGGGAGACCCCGAGGTTGTGGCGGTCCACCAGGGCCTTGGAGCCCACCGGCTCCTCCGTCCCCACGTAGTCCTGGACGATCGCGCGAAGCACCGCGAGCTTGCGGTCGTCGAGCTGACGGACCTCACCGGCCATGGGGCACGCACCTCCGTCTTCACGCGTTGTCCGTTGTGACACGCCCTTGGGGCATGTGTCCGCATTCGAGCTGTCCGGGCCGGCCCCGCAGGGCCCCGGCTTTGGCACTCCGACCATCCGAGTGCCAGAACCGTACCTGCCAGTGTAAGGCCCGGGTCCGACGGCAGGAACGGTCCGGCCGGGGTGATCCTGCCCGCAGTCCGGCGGCACGCGGATGATGCCGCGGGCCCGCCCGGGTGGCAGCATCGAAAGCGGACGGCGAACGGAGGAACAGCGATGTCGACCTCGGGCCAGCACACCCGTTTCGCCCCCGACCGCGGCCTGACCGGCCGGATGGTGGGGACGATGTTCCTGATCGGGCTCCTGTACGTCGGATTCACCGGGCTGCTGATCGCCCTGCTGCGCGGCGCCTGGCCGATCATCGTCCTGATCTCCGGCGGCCTGTTCGTCGCCCAGTTCTGGTTCAGCGACAAGATCACCGAACGGGCCATGGGCGCCCACCCGGTCACCCCGGAGCAGTACCCGCAGCTGCACGGCGCCGTCGACCGGCTCTGCGCGCTCGCCGACATGCCCAAACCCCGGGTCGCCGTCGCCCGCAACGACATGCCGAACGCCTTCGCCACCGGCCGCAACCCGCAGAAGGCGGTGGTCTGCGTCACCACCGGGCTGCTGCGCCGCCTGGAGCCGGAGGAACTGGAGGGCGTGCTCGCCCACGAGCTGTCGCACGTCGCCCACCGGGACGTCGCCGTGATGACGGTGGCCGGCTTCCTCGGGGTGCTGGCCGGCGCGATGACCAGGATCGCCGTGTACGGCGGCTTCATGGGCGGCGGGCGCAACAGCAACGACTCCAACGCCGCGATCGTCGCGCTGGTCATCCCGCTGGTGTCGATCGCCGTCTACGCGATCAGCTTCCTGCTCACCCGGCTGCTCTCCCGCTACCGCGAGCTGGCCGCCGACCGGGCCGCCGCCCAGCTCACCGGCCGGCCCAGCGCACTGGCCTCCGCGCTCACCAAGGTGACCGGCCAGATCGCCGCCATCCCGACCAAGGACCTGCGCCAGGCGCAGCCCTACAACGCCTTCTACTTCGCCCCCGCGCTGAGCGCCCGGGAGGCCGCCGCCCAGCTGTTCTCCACCCACCCGACCCTGGAGCAGCGGCTGGCCCAGCTCGCGAAGATCTCCGAGCGGCTCGGCCGCTGACGCCCCCGCGCCTGCCCCGCCCCCGCCCCCGCCCGCCGCTACCGGAAGGACCGCCGTGGGAATCCTGGACGCGTTGTTCGGCCGCACCAAGCCCGTCAGACCCGACCTCGACCAGCTGTTCGGGGTGCCGTCCGCCGCGCTGACCCTGGAGGCCGGCGCGGGCCTGCGGCCCACCGGGCTCGGCTCGGTCTGCTTCGCCTCCGTCGAGGGCGGGGCCTTCGACGAGGTCGAACGCCAGGTCCGGGCGCTGCTGGACGCCGACACCGGGCGCGGCGGCGTCCCCGTCGAGGCGTCCAGGGACGACTACGGCTACTCCTGGCTGCTCGCCCGGCACGCCCCCGAGGAGCTGCCCGAGCTCGTCAACGACCTGCACGCGGTCAACAGCGAACTGGAGGCGAACGGCTTCGGGCCGCAGCTGCTCTGCTCGCTGGTCGGCTTCCGCGACGCCACCGGCCGCCGGCCGCTGGCCCTGGTCTACCTGTACAAGCGCGGCACCTTCTACCCGTTCGCGCCGCTGCCCGGCCGCGGGGAGAAGCGCGACAGCCCGCTGGAGCTGGAGGTCAACGCGATGCTCGGCAACGACCTGCGGCTGGAGAAGGACCTCACCCGCTGGTTCCCGGTCTGGGGCGCGCCGGGGCTGTGAGGACGCCACGCCGGGCGGCGAGGACGCCCCGGGGCGGCGAAAACCGCTGGCCGCGGCGGCCCGGGCCGCCTAGGGTCCGGCCGTGATCAACTGGACCGAGATCGAGACCGCCGAACCCACCCCCGACCTGCTCGCCGCCGTGAGCGCCGCCCTGCGCTCCCGCGACTCCGGGACCCGCGACACCCACGCCTACGAGCAGCTGTGCCGCTGGGTGCCGCTGCTCACCCCGGAGCGGCGCCTCGCCCTCGGCGACGAGATGGCCGAGCGGCTGTCCGACCCCGAGATCCAGGCCCGCACCTTCGCCCCGCTGGTCCTCGCCGAACTCGTCGACGCCGGCGCCCACCGCCCCGCCTGGCTGGACGCCTTCGCCCACTGGTACGTGACCGAGACCGACCTGCGCGGCTGGGACGCCGAACTCGGCTGGCTGCACGCCGTCGCGCACGGCGCCGACCTGCTGGGCGCGCTCGGCCGCAGCCCGCTGGTGGCCGACCCGGCGCCACTGCTGGAGCTGGCCTCGGCCCGGCTGCTCGCCCCCACCGACCACGTCCTGGACGCGATGGAGGACGACCGGCTCGGCCGCGCGGTCGGCCAGGTCCTCACCCGCCCGGAACTGACCGAGCGCCAGGCGCTGGCCTGGCTCGATCCGATCGCCGCGACCGGCCGGCGCGAGCCCGGCGTCGTCCCCGCGACCGTCTCCAACACCCTGCGCACACTGCGGGTGGTGTACCTGCTCACCGACCGCGGGGTGCGCCCGGCCCCGGGCGCCGAGCCGCTGGCGCTGCGCCATGCCGCCGCCCTGCGCGAGCGACTCGCCGAGGTCCTGGCGATCAACACGTCCTACTACCTCGGCTGACGCCTCGTAGACTCCGTGGAATGCGCAGCCGCCAGTACGGACCCGATCTGACCCCGCCGTGGAAGAAGCAGGCGCCCGCCCCGGAGGTGCCCGCGGAGCGGGACCTGGTGGTCGAGGAGGCGGCGAGCGGCTTCTGCGGGGCGGTGGTGCGCTGCGAGAAGACCGCCGAGGGCTTCACCGTCACCCTGGAGGACCGGTTCGGCAAGCACCGGGTCTTCCCGCTGGTGCCGCGCGGCTTCCTGCTGGAGGGCCGCCCGGTCACCCTGGTCCGGCCCACGGGCCCGGCCCCCGCCCGCACGCCCGGCCGCACCGCTTCCGGTTCGCTCGCCGTCCCCGGCGCCCGGGCCCGGGTGGCCCGCGAGTCGCGGATCTACGTCGAGGGCCGGCACGACGCCGAGCTGGTGGAGCGGGTCTGGGGCGACGACCTGCGGATCGAGGGCGTGGTCGTCGAGTACCTGGAGGGCGTCGACGACCTGCCCGCGATCGTCGCCGACTTCGCCCCCGGCCCGGGCCGGCGCCTCGGCGTCCTGGTCGACCACCTGCTCCCCGGCACCAAGGAGCACCGCATCGCCGCCCGGGTCACCGGCCCGCACGTGCTGGTCGTCGGCCACCCCTACATCGACGTCTGGCAGGCCGTGAAGCCCTCCTCCGTCGGCATCCCCGCCTGGCCCGACGTCCCCCGCGGCGAGGACTTCAAGCTCGGCACCTGCCGCCGCCTGCGCTGGCCCGAGGACACCCCCGCCGCGTGGAAGCGCATCCTGTCGGCGGTGAACTCCTACAAGGACCTGGAGCCCGAGCTGCTGGGCCGCGTCGAGGAGCTGATCGACTTCGTCACCCTCCCGGGTCAGGAGTAGGTCCGGAACTCCGAGGTGTCGAGAACGACGCCCAGCAGGTCCAACGGCACCGGCTCGCCGAACTTGGTGGTCCGCTCGGCCGCGTAGTCCGGCGCCCCCGAGGCCCCCGCCGGGGTCGGCTCGGTCAGCAGCACGCAGAGGCCCTTGATCGGATCGACGATCAGGTAGACGGGAACCGCGCCCTCGGCGTACAGCTCCCGTTTGGTCCGGTAGTCGCGCAGCACGCTGGTCTTCGACACGACCTCGACCACCAGCGTCACGGCCGGCGCCGGCACCAGCCGCCCGGGCCCCTCGACGGCTCCCCGCTCGATCACCACCAGATCCGGCTGCGGCTCGCTGGCGTCGGCGGGGAATGCGACGTCCTGCGTCTGGAGCCGGTGCCAGCGACTGCGCGGGACCTGGTCGACGATCGCCTCGACGATGAGGCTGTGGGCCAGGTCCGGCCCCGCCGTCATCACGATTTCCCCCCTGATGAGCTCGGCCTTGAAGCCTTCGGGGACCTCCAGGTTCTCGAAGATCCCCGTCATCCGGTCATCGATGGCGGTCATGTGCGCGCTCCCTCCGACGGCTGACACCACGGTAATGACACTCAGTCCACCAGGTCACGCACCACCGCGTCGGCCAGCAGGCGGCCCTGGAGGGTGAGGGCGGCGCGGCCCCGGTCGTAGGGGGCGGGGGCGAGGAGGCCGTCGGCCAGGGCGCGGGCGGCGGCGGCGCGGCCGGCGGTGGTGAGCAGGTCCAGGGGGATGCCCTCGGCCAGGCGCAGTTCCAGCAGGATCCGCTCGACGCGGCGGTCCTCGGCGGTGAGGCGCTCGCGGCCCTGGGCGGGGGTGCGCCCCTCGGCGAGGGCCCGGGCGTAGGCGGCCGGGTGCTTGGCGTTCCACCAGCGCACGCCGCCGACGTGGCTGTGCGCGCCGGGGCCGGCGCCCCACCAGTCGCCGCCGGTCCAGTACAGCTCGTTGTGCCGGCAGCGGCCCTCGTCGGTGGTGGACCAGTTGGAGACCTCGTACCAGGAGTAGCCGGCGGCGGCCAGCGCCTGCTCGGCGATCAGGTAGCGGTCGGCGTGCACGTCGTCGTCGATCATCGGCAGCTCGCCGCGGTTGACCCGGGCGGCCAGCCGGGTGCCCTCCTCGACGATCAGCGAGTAGGCGGAGACGTGGTCGGGGCCGGCGCCGATCGCGGCGTCCAGCGAGGCCCGCCAGTCGTCGTCGGACTCCCCGGGGGTGCCGTAGATGAGGTCGAGGTTGACGTGCTCGAAGCCGGCCGCGCGGGCCTCGGCGACGCACGCCTCGGGGCGGCCGGGGGTGTGGTGGCGGTCCAGCAGCCGCAGCACGTGCGGGCGGGCCGACTGCATGCCGAAGGAGATCCGGTTGTAGCCGCCCTCGCGCAGCTCCGCCAGGTACGCCGGGTCCACCGACTCCGGGTTGGCCTCGGTGGTGACCTCGGCGCCGTCGGCGAGCCCGAACTCCTCGCGGATCGCGGCGAGCATCCGCACCAGGTCGCGGGCCGGCAGCAGGGTCGGGGTGCCGCCGCCGAGGAAGACGGTGCGCACCGGCGGGGCGTCCGCGCCGAGGACCCGCCGGGCGAGCCGGACCTCGGCGACCACGTTGTCCGCGTACGTCTCCTGGGAGGCGACGGTGCCCGAGGAGCGCAGCTCGGTGGCGGTGTAGGTGTTGAAGTCGCAGTAGCCGCAGCGGCTGGCGCAGTAGGGCACGTGCAGGTAGAAGCCGAACGGCCGCGAGCCCAGCCCGTCGAGGGCGTGCGCGGGCAGGGAACCGTCGGACGGCACCGGTTCGCCGTCGGGAAGTGCGGAGGGCATGACCCCATTGTCCCGTACGGCCGGGGTGATCCCCCCGGCCGTACGGGACGGCGGGCGGATCAGGCCTCGTTGGCGCCCGCGTACATCGCGGTGACCGCCTCCGCGTAGGTCCGCTCCACCACCGGGCGCTTGATCTTCAGGCTCGGGGTGAGCTCGCCGTGCTCGATGTCCAGGTCGCGCGGC
The DNA here is from genome assembly GCF_042749955.1 of Kitasatospora sp. NPDC059462. Taxonomy (NCBI): domain Bacteria; kingdom Bacillati; phylum Actinomycetota; class Actinomycetes; order Kitasatosporales; family Streptomycetaceae; genus Kitasatospora; species Kitasatospora sp. NPDC059462. Next base: position 41,091 of record NZ_JBHYUU010000023.1, read on the forward strand.
AGCAGGTGGAACTTCTTGATCGTCTGCCAGCGCTGGAGCCGGCCGTTGAGCCGCTGCACGAAGCCGTCGATCAGCGCGTGGGTGGCCGGGTCGGCGACCACCTCGGCGTAGGACCTGCCGGCCAGGCCGTGCTCGGCGGCCCACGGCATGATCACCGCCTCGTCCAGGCCGATCAGCGCGGTGCAGTAGTTGCGGCCGTTGCCGATCACCAGGATGTTGCTGACGAACGGGCAGACCGCCTTGAACCGGCCCTCCACCTCGCTCGGCGCGACGTACTTGCCGCCGGAGGTCTTGAAGAGGTCCTTCTTGCGGTCGGTGATCCGCAGGAAGCCGTCCGGGGAGAGCTCGCCGATGTCCTCGGTGTGGAACCAGCCGTCCGCCTCCAGCACCTCGGCGGTCTTCTCCGGCAGGTTGTGGTAGCCGCGCATGACGCCGGGGCCGCGCAGCAGGATCTCGCCGTCCTCGGCGATCCGCACCTCGGTGCCCGGCAGCGGACGGCCCACCGTGCCCACCCGGATGTCCTCGGCCCGGTTGACGCAGGAACCGGCGCTGGTCTCGGACAGTCCGTAGCCCTCCAGGATCGGCACCCCGGCGCCGACGAAGAAGTAGCCGATCTCCGGGGCCAGCGCCGCGCTGCCGGACACCGCCCCGCGCAGCCGCCCGCCGAAGGCGGCCCGGATCTTCGCGTACACCAGCCTGTCGGCGAGGGCGTGCTTCATCCGCAGCGCCGCCGGGGCGCTGCCCACGCCGGTCGCCACCCGGGAGTCCTGGACCGCGCGGGCGTGGTCGCGGGCGGTGCGCGCCGCCCACTGGAAGATCCGGTACTTGGCGCCGCCCTCCGCCCGGGCCTTGCCGGCGATGCCGTTGTAGACCTTCTCGAAGATCCGCGGCGCCGAGGCCATGATGGTCGGACGGATCACCGGCAGGTTGTGGATGATCCGCTCCACCCGGCCGTCCACCGCCATCACGTGGCCGGTCGCGATCTGCCCCGAGATCAGCGTCTTGCCGAACACGTGCGACAGCGGCAGCCACATGAACTGCACGTCGTCGGCGGCCAGCAGCCCGCTCGCCTCCTGCGCCCGCCCCTCGTAGGCCCAGCAGTCGTGCACCAGGCGCACGCCCTTGGGGCGGCCGGTGGTGCCGGAGGTGTAGATGAGGGTGGCGAGCTGCTCCTTGCCGAGGGCGGCGACCGCCTTCTCGACGGCGTCCGGGTGGGCGGCCAGGTGCTCGGCACCGAGCCGCTCCAGCTCGGCGAGGGTGATCACCCGCAGCCGGCCCGCCCGCGGGGCCCCGTCCGGCGCGTCGAACAGGATCACCGTCTCCAGCCCGGGCAGCCGGTCCAGCTCGGCGACCACCTTGTCCAGCTGGGCGGCGTTCTCGGCGAACAGGGCCCGCGAGCCGGAGTCGGAGAGGATGAACGCGGTCTCGTCGGCGTTGGTGCTCGGGTAGACGGCCGTGGTGGCCGCGCCCGCGCACATGTTGCCGAGGTCGGCGAGGATCCACTCCAGCCGGGTGGAGGAGGCCAGCGCCACCCGGTCCTCGGCCTCGATGCCCAGGGACAGCAGGCCGGCCGCCACCGCGTACACCCGGGCGGCGGTCTGCGCCCAGGTCAGCGAACGCCACTGCTCGGCGCCGGGGGTGCTGTCCGCCGCGTGCTCGTCCACCGGGACGGGGTGGCGGTAGGCCTCGCCGCCGGGCGTCAGCGCCACCCGTTCCTGGAACAGGTGGGCGACGGAGGCGGGGCGCCCGGCGACGATGTCGGTACGGCCGGAGTCGATCAGGGACTGCGCGGAACTCAACGAGGACCTCCGGGAGCGGGTGGCCGTCTGTCTGAAGGATGTGACGTCCGTGGGGGCGGCCGCCGGCCCCCTGCCGGCCGGAACCGGTACCGGCGAGTAACAAGAGGGCTGCCAGCAGCCTAGGGGGAAACCGGTCATTCCGTAAGAGGGCGGACCGACCTGACACCCTCCCGGACCGGCGGTGCACGGCACCTCCGCGCACCCCGGCACGTTCGGCAAAGGACTGGACAAAGATCCGGCTCGCTTGCCCGGAATCTCCTGTGCCGGACCCCCGACCAACGAGAATTGGGATGCCAAAGCCGCCGCCGACGACAAGAGTGAGCCAGTGCTGATCAGACTGCTCAGGGCGTACCTACGCCCCTACACCCGACCGATCACCCTGCTGGTGCTGCTCCAGCTGGTCTCCACCCTCGGGCTGCTCTACCTGCCCACACTCAACGCCGACATCATCGACGGCGGAGTGGTCAAGGGGGACACCGGCTACATCCTGCGCGTGGGCGCCGTGATGATCGGCGTCACCCTCCTCCAGACCCTCTGCTCGATCTGCGCCGTCTACTACGGCGCCCGCACCGCCATGGCCGTCGGCCGCGACGTCCGGGCCGCCGTCTTCGACCGCGTCCAGGGCTTCTCCGCCCGCGAGATCGGCCAGTTCGGCGCCCCCTCCCTGATCACCCGCACCACCAACGACGTCCAGCAGGTCCAGATGCTGGTCCTGATGTCGTTCACCCTGATGGTCGCCGCACCGATCATGTGCGTCGGCGGCATCATCATGGCCCTCAACCAGGACGTGCCGCTCTCCGGACTGCTGCTCGCCGTCGTCCCCGCCCTCGGCGTCGTGGTCGCCGCCCTGGTCCGCCGGCTGCGCCCGCGCTTCCGCAGCATGCAGGAGCGGATCGACACCGTGAACCGGGTGCTGCGCGAGCAGATCACCGGCATCCGGGTCATCCGCGCCTTCGTCAAGGACGACCACGAGCAGAACCGGTTCGCCGGCGCCAACGAGGACCTCACCGACGTCTCGCTCCAGGTCGGCCGGCTGATGGCCTACCTGTTCCCCGGCGTCATGCTCGTCGTCAACGTCTCCAGCGTCGCCGTCCTGTGGTTCGGCGCCCACCGGATCAACAGCGGCGACATGGAGATCGGCGCCCTCACCGCGTTCCTCTCCTACCTGCTGCAGATCCTCATGAGCGTCATGATGGCCACCTTCATGTTCATGATGGTGCCGCGCGCCGAGGTCTGCGCCGAACGCATCCAGGAAGTCCTCGACACCTCCTCCAGCGTCGTGCCGCCCTCCGACCCCGTCACCGGGATGCTGCGCCGCGGCCACCTCGAACTGCGCGACGTCGACTTCCGCTACCCCGGCGCCGAGGCCTCCGTGCTGCGCGGCATCGGCATCACCGCCCGCCCCGGCGAGACCACCGCCGTCATCGGCTCCACCGGCAGCGGGAAGTCCACCCTGCTCGGCCTCGTCCCGCGGCTCTTCGACGCCACCTCCGGCCAGGTCCTGCTCGGCGGCGTCGACGTCCGCGAACTCGCCCCCGGGACGCTCGCCGACAGCGTCGGACTCGTCCCCCAGAAGCCCTACCTGTTCTCCGGCACCGTCGCCAGCAACCTGCGCTACGGCCGGCCCGACGCCACCGACGAGGAACTCTGGCACGCCCTGGAGATCGCCCAGGCCAGGGAATTCGTCGAACAGCTCCCCGAAGGCCTGGACGCGCCCATCTCCCAGGGCGGCGGCAACGTCTCCGGCGGCCAGCGCCAGCGCCTGGCCATCGCCCGCACCCTGGTGCGCCGCCCCGACGTCTACCTGTTCGACGACTCCTTCTCCGCGCTCGACTACGCCACCGACGCCAGGCTGCGCAAGGCCCTCGCCCGCGAGACCTCCGAGGCCACCGTGGTGATCGTCGCCCAGCGGGTCTCCACCATCCGCGACGCCGACCGGATCATCGTCCTGGACGAGGGCTCCGTCGTCGGCAGCGGCACCCACGGCGAGCTGATGGCCGGCAACCCCACGTACCGGGAGATCGTGCTCTCCCAGCTCACCGAGCAGGAGGCGGCGTGACCAGCCCCGACAGGCCCGCGGCCGGATCCGCGCCCGGCCCCGGCAAGGCGCCCGGCCCCGGCGGGGCTCCCGGGCCCGACAAGGCCCCCGGGCCCGACAAGGCCCCCGCACCCGGCGGGGCACCCGGGCCCGACAAGGCCCCCGCACCCGGCGGGCGCCCGCCGGGGCCGGCCGGCGACTCCCAGGCCGCCGCCGCCCGCCGCGGCCCCGCCGGCCCCGGACGCTTCATGGGCGGCCAGGGCGCCGAGAAGTCCATGGACTTCAAGGGCTCCGGCAAGCGGCTGCTCAAACTGCTGCGCCCCGAACGCGCCCTCATCGCCGGCGTCCTCGCCCTCGGCGTCCTCAGCATCGGCGCCGCCGTCATCGGCCCCAGGATCCTCGGCCACGCCACCGACCTGATCTTCGCCGGCGTCGTCAGCGGCCGCTTCCCCGCCGACGCCTCCAAGCAGCAGATCATCGACGGCCTGCGCGCCCGCGGCGACGGCGACCTCGCCAACCTGCTCTCCGCCGTCGACTTCACCCCCGGCCAGGGCATGGACTTCGGCGCCATCGGCACCATCCTGCTCTGGGTCCTCGCCATCTACGTCGCCGCCGCCGTCTTCGGCGTCGTCCAGGGCCGCCTCGCCGCCCACGCCATCCAGCGCGCCGGCTACCGGCTGCGCCAGGACACCGAGGCCAAGCTCGCCCGGCTGCCGCTCAGCTACTTCGACAAGCAGCCCCGCGGCGAAGTCCTCAGCCGGGTCACCAACGACATCGACAACATCAGCCAGACCATGCAGCAGACCATGGGCCAGGTGGTCAACTCGCTGCTCACCGTGGTCGGCGTGCTGGCCATGATGTTCTGGATCTCCTGGCTGCTCGCCCTCATCGCCCTGATCGCCGTCCCGCTGTCCGTCGTCGTCGCCACCCGCGTCGGCAAGCGCGCCCAGCCCCAGTTCGTCCAGCAGTGGAAGTCCACCGGACAGCTCAACGCGCACATCGAGGAGATGTACACCGGCCACACCCTGGTCAAGGTCTTCGGCCGGCAGAAGGAGTCCGCGGAGACCTTCCGCGAGCACAACGAGGCCCTCTACGCCTCCAGCTTCAAGGCCCAGTTCATCTCCGGCATCATCCAGCCCGCGATGATGCTCATCGGCAACCTCCAGTACGTGCTGATCGCCGTCGTCGGCGGCCTGCGGGTGGCCGGCGGCGCGCTGTCCATCGGCGACGTCCAGGCGTTCATCCAGTACTCCCGCCAGTTCAGCCAGCCGCTCACCCAGGTCGCCAGCATGGCCAACCTGGTGCAGTCCGGCGTCGCCTCCGCCGAGCGCGTCTTCGAACTCCTCGACGCCCCCGAGCAGACCCCCGAACCGGCCATGCCCGAACGCCCCGACACCGTGCGCGGCCGGGTCGTCTTCCAGGACGTCGCCTTCCGCTACGACCCCGACAAGCCGCTCATCGAGGACCTCTCGCTCAAGGTCGAACCCGGCCAGACCGTCGCCATCGTCGGCCCCACCGGCGCCGGCAAGACCACCATGGTCAACCTGCTGATGCGGTTCTACGAGGTCAGCTCCGGGCGGATCACCCTCGACGGCGTCGACATCGCCGCCATGTCCCGCGAGGACCTGCGCTCCGGCATCGGCATGGTCCTCCAGGACACCTGGCTGTTCGGCGGCACCATCGCCGACAACATCGCCTACGGCGCCGACGGAGCCACCCGCGAGCAGGTCGTCGAGGCCGCCCGGGCCGCCCACGTCGACCGCTTCGTGCGCACCCTGCCCGACGGCTACGACACCGTCATCGACGACGAGGGCACCGGCGTCAGCGCCGGCGAGAAGCAGCTCATCACCATCGCCCGCGCCTTCCTCGCCCAGCCCTCGATCCTCGTCCTCGACGAGGCCACCAGCTCCGTCGACACCCGCACCGAGGTGCTCATCCAGCGGGCCATGGCCCGGCTGCGCACCGGGCGCACCAGCTTCGTCATCGCCCACCGGCTCTCCACCATCCGGGACGCCGACGTCATCCTCGTCATGGAGAACGGCTCCATCGTCGAGCAGGGCGGCCACGACGAGCTGATCGCCGCCGACGGGGCCTACGCCCGGCTCTACAAGGCGCAGTTCGCCGAGGCGGTCGCCGAGGTCGAGTAGCGTCACGGCCCGCCGGGGAGCCCGGGGCGGACGGACGGTGCGTCCGCCCCGGGCTCCCGCGCGTCCGGGCCGGGGTCCCCGCGCGCCCGGGCCCCGCGCGTCCGGGCCCCGCGCCCGCGGTCGCCGGGGCGGCGGGCGCTACGGTGGGGGCGTGAGTGACGAACCGTCGACAGCCGCCGAGCCGGGCGCCACCGAACCGGGCGCCGACGGCCCGGGCGTCTTCGAGCCCGCCGCCGACGGCCCGGACCTCTTCGAGACCCACCGGCGCTACCTCGGCTCCGTCGCCTACCGGATGCTCGGCTCCTTCACCGACGCCGAGGACGTCCTCCAGGAGGCCTGGCTGCGCTGGCGCGCCGCCGACCGCACCGCCGTCGCCGACCCCCGCGCCTACCTCACCACCGTCGTCACCCGCCTCTGCTACGACCAGCTCGGCTCCGCCCGGGCCCGCCGCGAGTCCTACGTCGGCGAATGGCTGCCCGAGCCGTCCCTCTCCTACCAGGACGCCCCCGCCTCCCCCGCCGACCTCGCCGAACGCGGCGAATCCGTCTCGCTCGCGCTGCTCGCCGTCCTCGAACAGCTCACCCCGGCCGAGCGCGCCGCCTTCGTCCTGCACGACGTCTTCGCCGTCGGCTTCGACGAGATCGCCGCCTCCCTGGAGCGCAGCCCCGACGCCACCCGCCAGCTCGCCTCCCGCGCCCGGCGCCGGATCAAGGACGGCGGGCGGCGCACCGCCGCCGACCCCGCCGAGCACCGCCAGGCCGTCGAGGCGTTCACCGCCGCCAGCGTCCGCGGCGACATCGAGGGCCTGCTCGCCGTCCTCGACCCCGGCATCGTCTGGCACTCCGACGGTGGCGGCGTCGTCTCCGCCGGCCTCCGCCCGGTGCTCGGCGCCGAGAAGGTCTCCCGGCTCGTCCTGGGCCTCGTCGCCAAGTGGGTCACCGCCGAGGCGGTGGAGTTCGCGCTGGTCAACGGCGAGCCCGGCCTGGTCTGGTACGCGCAGCCGGGCGTGATCGGCGGCGTGCTGGCCTTCGCCGTCGCCGACGGCCGGATCACCGAGGCCTACGCCGTGGTCAACCCGGAGAAGCTCGCCCACCTCAACGCCCCCGCCGCCGGCCCGGAGGTGTGACGCAGGTCACCGTCACACTCCCGCGGGCACCGTCGTCCCCCTTCCGAACACGCGGAGAAGCGCTCCCCGGCCACCCCGGGGGGCACCGCGAGAGGACGCCGCCGACGGCGCCACGAAGGAGCGGGACGACATGACCGAGAAGCAGATCGTCGTACTGGGTGCCGGCTATGCGGGCCTCGCCGCCGCGACCCGGGCCGGCAAGCGCGGCCGGGTGACCCTGGTCGCCCCCGAGAGCCGCATCCTGCACCGCATCCGCCAGCACGAGACCAGCGCCGGCCTGCCCGTGCGCCGGCCCGCCGTCGCCGAGGTGCTGCGCGGGCGCGGCGTGCGGCACGTCCGGGCCCGCGCCACCGAACTCGACCTCGCCGGGCGCAAGGTCCTCCTCGACAACGGCGACGCCCTCGCCTACGACACCCTCGTCTACGCCCTCGGCAGCCGCACCGCCTGGCACGACGTCCCCGGCGCCGCCGAGCACGCCCACCCCGTCGAGCGGGCCGCCGAGATCGCCGAGCGGCTGCGCACCGCGCAGCGCCCCGGCACCGTCGCGGTCGTCGGCGGCGGCGCCACCGGCATCGAGCTGGCCGCCGAACTCGCCGAGGCCCACCCCCGCTGGACCGTGCGGATCGTCGCCGCCGGGCAGGTCGGCGGCTGGTTCTCGGCCAAGGGCCACGACCACGTCCACAAGGTGCTGCGCGGACTCGGCGTCGCGGTCCACGAGCACGCCGCCGTCACCGCCGTCGACGCCGGGGGCCTGACCACCGCCGCCGGCCGGATCGACGCCGACCTGGTCGTCTGGGCCGCCTCGATGGAGCCGCAGCCGCTGGCCGCCGAGGCCGGCCTCGCCGTCACCCCCGACGGGCGGGCGGTCGTCGACGACCACCTGCGGTCGGTCTCGTACCCCGAGGTGTACGTGATCGGCGACGCCGCCGAGGTCACCGTGCCCGGCACCGGCACCCTGCGGATGGGCTGCGCGACCGCCCTGCCGCAGGGCCAGTACCTCGGCAAGGTGCTCACCGGGCGCACCGACGAGCCGTTCACGTTCCGCTACGTCGTGCAGTGCCTGAGCCTCGGGCGCCGCGACGGGCTGCTGCAGTTCATCCACGGCGACGACTCGATGCGGCCCGCCGTGCTCACCGGGCGGGCCGGGCGGCTGGCCAAGGCGGCGATCCTCCGGAGCGTCGTGATGTCGCTGCGCTGAGCGGCGGGGACCACGCACGGGGGCCCGGGACGCGTCGTGCGTCCCGGGCCCCGGTGGCGGCGCCGTTACTTCTTCTCGCCTACTTCTTCTCGCCCTTGGGCGCCTCGGCGTCGGTGGACAGCGCGGCGATGAAGGCCTCCTGCGGGACCTCCACGCGGCCGACCATCTTCATCCGCTTCTTGCCTTCCTTCTGCTTCTCCAGCAGCTTCCGCTTCCGGGAGATGTCACCGCCGTAGCACTTGGCGAGGACGTCCTTGCGGATCGCGCGGACGGTCTCGCGGGCGATCACCCGCGAGCCGATCGCGGCCTGGATCGGCACCTCGAACTGCTGGCGCGGGATCAGCTTCTGCAGCTTGCCGGCCATCATCACGCCGTAGCTGTAGGCCTTGTCCTTGTGCACGATCGCGGAGAACGCGTCGACCGCGTCGCCGTGCAGCAGGATGTCGACCTTCACCAGGTTGGCGGTCTGCTCGCCGATGGGCTCGTAGTCGAGCGAGGCGTAGCCGCGGGTCTTGGACTTCAGCTGGTCGAAGAAGTCGAAGACGATCTCGGCGAGCGGCAGGGTGTAGCGCAGCTCGACCCGGTCCTCGGACAGGTAGTCCATGCCCTGGAGGTTGCCGCGGCGGGACTGGCACAGCTCCATGATCGCGCCGACGAACTCGTTGGGCGCCAGGATGGTGCCGCGCACGACCGGCTCGTACACCTCGGCGATCTTGCCGGTGGGGAACTCGCTCGGGTTGGTGACGGTGTGCTCGGTGCCGTCCTCCATGATCACCCGGTAGACCACGTTCGGGGCGGTGGAGATGAGGTCGAGGTTGAACTCGCGCTCCAGGCGCTCCCGGATGATCTCCAGATGCAGCAGGCCGAGGAAGCCGCAGCGGTAGCCGAAGCCGAGCGCCACCGAGGTCTCCGGCTCGTACACCAGCGCCGCGTCGTTCAGCCGCAGCTTGTCCAGCGCGTCGCGCAGCAGCGGGTAGTCCGAGCCGTCCAGCGGGTACAGGCCGGAGAAGACCATCGGACGCGGGTCCTTGTAGCCGCCCAGCGCCTCGGTGGCACCCTTGTGCTGCGAGGTGATGGTGTCACCGACCTTGGACTGCCGGACGTCCTTCACACCGGTGATGATGTAGCCCACCTCGCCGACGCCCAGGCCGTCGGCGACCTTCGGCTCCGGCGAGATGACGCCGATCTCCAGCAGCTCGTGGGTCGCGCCGGTGGACATCATGGCGATGCGCTCGCGCTTGGTCAGCTGGCCGTCGACCACCCGGACGTAGGTGACCACGCCGCGGTAGGCGTCGTACACCGAGTCGAAGATCATCGCGCGGGCCGGGGCCTCCGCGACGCCGACCGGGGCCGGGACGGTGTTGACGATGTGGTCCAGCAGGTCCTCGACGCCGAGACCGGTCTTGGCGCTGACCTTCAGGACGTCGCCCGGGTCGCAGCCGATGATGTGCGCGATCTCCTCGGCGTACTTCTCCGGCTGGGCGGCCGGCAGGTCGATCTTGTTCAGCACCGGGACGATCGTGAGGTCGTTCTCCAGCGCCAGGTACAGGTTGGCGAGGGTCTGCGCCTCGATGCCCTGGGCCGCGTCGACGACCAGGATGGTGCCCTCGCAGGCCGCGAGGGACCGGGACACCTCGTACGTGAAGTCCACGTGGCCCGGGGTGTCGATCATGTTGAGGATGTGCGTGCTGCCGACGTTCGGGCCGGTCTTCGGCGCCCAGGGGAGTCGGACGGCCTGCGACTTGATCGTGATGCCGCGCTCGCGCTCGATGTCCATCCGGTCGAGGTACTGGGCGCGCATCTGCCGCGGGTCGACCACACCGGTGATCTGCAGCATCCGGTCGGCGAGCGTCGACTTGCCGTGGTCGATGTGGGCGATGATGCAGAAGTTGCGGATCAGCGCCGGGTCGGTACGGCTGGGCTCTGGCACATTGCTGGGGGTCGCGGGCACCTTGGTCCGATTCTCCGTTGGTCCGGGGGCCGGGGGTGTCCGGATCATCGCTGACCGGCTTCCCGGGCGACCGGACGGTCGTCCGATCGAGATAGTTCCTCCCATCCTCCCACTTCCCGCGAGCGGGCCGCGCGCCAGCGCCCGGTTTGGGCCGGACCGGGCGCCCCTGGTAGCGTTGGGCGCTGCACCTGGCCTCGGCATGCCCTCTCAGCTGGTCCGACGGCCGCGCGGTGCAGCCCTCCCCAGCCTCCGGCCGGGGGGACTTCAGAACCGATGACACAGACTGAGGCTCTTTCGTGGCGAACATCAAGTCCCAGATCAAGCGCAACAAGACCAACGAGAAGGCGCGCCTGCGCAACAAGGCCGTCAAGTCCTCGCTGAAGACCGCCCTGCGCAAGGCCCGTGAGGCCGCTGCCGCCGGCGAGACCGAGAAGGCCACCGAGCTGGCCCGCGCCGCCTCCAAGGCGCTGGACAAGGCCGTGAGCAAGGGCGTCATCCACGCCAACCAGGCCGCCAACAAGAAGTCGGCCATCACCAAGCGCGTCAACGCGGCCGTCCAGGCCTGACGCCCCCGGGGCCGCCTCGACGGCCCCACCCCCTCGGGACGACCCGGCCCTCTACCCGGAAACCCGAGGCACAGCACACTTCGCACCGCACGCGGCCTGCGTTCGCCACGCGGGTGCGGTGCACACAGATTGACCGAAAGCGGCAGCTCATAGGCCCTTTCACTACTGCCCGATCGGTCCCCACCGGTCGGGCAGTACGCATTTTGTACACATGGATCCGGACGGGCCGCTACGCGGCGAGCGCAGTCCTGGCCGCCAGTGCGGCGGCACGACCCGTGTCGAGCGCGTTCGCCACCTCGTCGAGCCGGTCCGGGAACAGGTGCCCGTAGACGTCGAGGGTCATGGCCGCCGACTTGTGGCCGAGCATCTGCTGCACCACCTTGACGTCCGCGCCGGCCGCGATCGCCAGCGAAGCCGCGGTGTGCCGGAGCTTGTGCGGGGTGAGGCCGAGGCCGTCGAGCCCGGCCGCCTTGACCGCCGGATCGAAGATCGCCGAGCGGAACTCCCAGTAGCCCATCGGCTTGCCGTCGCGGCCGGTGAACAGCAGGGCATCCCGCCCCTTGCCCTTGAGTACGTCCCGCAGGTCGGCCACCAGCGAGCCGAGCAGCGGCACGGACCGCTTCTCGTGGTTCTTCACGTCCTTGAGCAGCAGCCCGCCGCCGCGCTTGCGGGTGTACGCCTGTACGATCCGCAGCCGCCTCGTCGAGGCCTGCACCCGGCCGGCCTTGAGCGCCGACACCTCGCCCCACCGGATGCCGCAGTAGGCCAGCACCAGCATCAGCAGCGCGTACTCACCCGCGGCGGCGGCCAGCGCCTCGACCTGGTCGTGCGTGAGGTAGACGTGGTCGTCGTCGTCCTCGTCCTGCGGAAGCTCGTGGTCCACGGCCGGGCTGGTCGCGATCTTCCCCGTGCGCACGGCGCACTTCAGCACCATGCCGAAGACCAGGTGAATCTTCGCGATCCGGGCCGGGGAGAGCGGCTTGCCCCGCTTGCCGGGGGTGTTGCACAGCTCGGTCAGCCACTCGGAGACGTTCTCCCACCGGATCGAGGCGACCGGCCACATCCCCCACTTCGGCAGGACGTAGAGGTCCAGCAGCTCGCGGTAGTCGTCCTTCGTGCGCTCCCCGGGCCGACGGAGCGCCCCGAACCAGCCGGCGGCCACCTCGGAGAACAGGGTCTTGCCCTGCTTCGGGTCGCGGTAGGTGCCCTTGTCGAGCCGGTCGAGCGTGTCCTGCTGGTGCTTCTCGGCGGCCGGCACCGTGCCGAACGTCTTCGCCTTCGGGTCACCGTTCGGGTCGTACCACCGCACCCGCCACCGGCCGGGCGCGGCCCGCTTGCTGCCGGCCTTTTTCGCCGCCCGCCACTTCTCCATGGCGGTGATGTAGTCCTTCTGCGTCGACCGGTCCTCGATCCAGACCCTAGCCACTGGCCCCCCTCGACCGCCGCGGCGCCAAGGGCATCAGCCTGTCGTCTCCCTGGGCAGCGAACAGGCCGATGGGGCGCGCGTTCAACAGAAACTCCGCGACAGCCCGGTCCGCTTCTTCTTCCCCCTCCGGGAGAGCCAGCGGCTCACTGCACCATGCCCACATCCAAGCGTCGTGGGAACTGACACGACCGGCCCCCGTGACCTCGGTCTCCCCTCGGGCATCCGGCGGCAGAAGCAGCGTCACGGGGGAAACCCCCAATGCCACGGCCAACGCGACCAGATCGTCCACGTCGACCCGCCGAACGGCCCTCGGTTCCTCGCTAGCCCCATTCTCGATCTTGTTCAGAGCATCTGCGCTTAGCGGACGCCCTTGCTCTTTCAGCGATGCAGAGAGCGCCCGGAGGGTAAGCCCCCGCGCCTCTCTCAGTCGCTTCACGTTCGCGGCGACAGTGCGCCCGCTCGGTCCCACCTCAATACGTCCCGTCGTCATGATCCTGACGCTAGCAGTCGAGGAAACCTCGACAAAGCACAGAATCTTGCGGACCGGCATTGTCCCGGCTACGCTCCACATCATCACGGACTGTCCCGCGATGATGCAAGCCCTTGTCGAGAAAAACTCGACAAATGGAGGCGTGAGTGATGGACTACCTGACCGAAGCTGAAGCCGCGAAGCTCACGGGCTTCAGCCCGAAGACGCTACGGAACTGGCGGTACCTCGGCTTGGGACCGAGGTACCGAAAGCTCTCCACCGGCCGCGGTAGACGTATCCGCTACCGCCGCACCGACGTCGAGCAGTGGCTCGACGGCCACACCATCGCGGCCTGAGACGCGAACGGCCCCTACCAGGACGGCAATCCCAGCAAGGGCCTAACGCACTCCCACACGACGAAGCCCCGGGCACATTCGCTCGCCAGCGACCCGGGGCGACGACCTCACGAAGGAGAACGCTGTGAAGCACCGTACCGCCCGGCGTGACGTGATCGCCACCGACCACGCTCCCGCCAGCGACGGCCTGATGGCGCTCGTTGACGCCACCCGCGAGCCGCGGCCGACCGCCGAGGACATGATGGCGCTCGTCGCCGCCACCCCCGACCCCCGCGCCACCGTCCGCGTCGTCGCCGAAACGCTCCGCGCCCTCGACGGCGGCCCCCTCACCCCCGACGTGGCCCGCTACCTGCCCACGGACGCCCTGCTCGACCGCGTCGGCCTCGACATGCAGGAGATCGACCGCGCCGAACTGCCGGCCACCGTCCGCACCACCTACACCGGCATGCTGCAGCCGATCGACGGCCGCCCGTTCCTTCTCCTCCCGCGCGGCCAGGACGACGCCGAGCGCGACCGCGTGATCCGCATCCTCGCCTGGCGCCAGTACAACGACCCGGTCGACTCCGGACAGCCGATCCACCTGCCCGGCAGCAAGGCCGAGTGCATCATCCCGGGCTGCCTCAACAGCCACCTGCCCGACCCCGACTTCGAGGGCCCGAACGTCAACCACTTCGGCACCGCGCACCACGCCGACGACGCCGACGGCCGCCACGTCATCGGCTCGTGGTTCGAGATCAACGCCGGCCGGGCCCCGCACATCGAGGTCGAGACGTTCCCGGCCCGCGTCGAGCTGTCCGCCCGCGACGCCCGCGCGTTCGCCGAGCAGCTGCGGCGCCTGGCCGCCGCGATCGAGCACGACGCCGACACCATCGAGGCGGCCGGCAAGTGAACCACCGCACCACCGCGGGTGCCCCGGCCGCTTCAGCGGCCGGGGCCTCCCCCCGGATCCTCCACAGGCTGACTCTCCGCGAGACCCGCGCCGAGGTACGGCGACTCGCGGCCGCCGGCTGGCAACTGTGGGAACTGCACCACCTGTTCGGCCACCCCCGCCACTGGGGGCGGCCGTGGACATGAACCCCACCCTCGTCGACGCGTTCGTCCGCCACCTCGAACACCACCTGTTCCAACGCTGGACCGACGCGATGGACGCCGCCGAAGCCGCCGCATGGGAGCCGATCCGGGCCCGCCTACGCGCCATGGCCGGCATGCCGACCGTCGCCGAGCAGGACGAGCGGCGCCGCTTCCCCCCTCCACGACAGCTTCGCCCCACCCCGGGCTGGCCGCCCATCGCCATTCCCGGCTGCCCCGGGCAGTACCTCACCCCCCTGGAGATCGCCGCGTGACCGACTTCGAGCAGAACATCTGGGAGAGGTACGGCCCGTCCACCGACACCGACAGTCCGGCGCCCGGCGAGTCGACCCGCCGCCTGGTGCTGACCCCGGCCTCCGCCATCGAGCCCGAGCCCGTCATCTGGGCATGGGAGCCCGAACAGGGCGAGGGCCGCATCCCCGCCGGAGCGCTCACCCTCGCCGCCGGCCGGGAGGGCACCGGCAAGTCCTCGTTCGGCATCTGGCTTGCCGCCCAGCTCTCACTCGGCAAGCTGCCCGGCTCGTTCTTCGGCAAGCCCCGCACCGTCTTCTACGCCGCGGTCGAGGACTCATGGTCCCGCACCCTGGTTCCCCGGCTGATGGCGGCTGGCGCCGACCTGAACTACGTCTACCGGGTCGAGGCGCAGGACATCCTGCGCGGCGAGACCATGATCTCGCTGCCCCTCGACGTGGAGCTCATCGAGCAGGCCATCGCCGAGTATGGTGCCGCCGCGCTGATCGTGGACCCGCTCATGTCCACCCTCGGCAGCGGCACCGACGCTCACCGCACGCAGGACGTGCGCCAGGCGCTCGAACCCCTGGTGCGCATGGCCGAGCGCACGAAGGCGCTGACGCTGGGCATCGCCCACTTCAACAAGGCATCCGGATCCGACGCCTCCCAACTCATCTCAGGATCGGGCGCGTTCAAGGACCTTGCCCGCGCCATCATCGCGTTCGCCCGCGACCCCGAAGGCGAACAGCAGGTCATGACGCAGACGAAGAACAGCCTCGGCCGGCTGCTCGACCTGCCCTCGCTCGGCTACCGCATCGAGGGCACCGACATCCACACGCCGAAGGGCGTGGCCAACGTCGGCCGGCTGGAGTGGACCGGCATCGCCGAGCGCAGCGTCGAGGACACCCTCGCCGCCTCTGGCGACCGAGGCGACGTCACCGAGCGGGATGAGGCGGCCACATGGCTGCGGGACTACCTCACCGACAACGGCGGCGAGGCTCTGGTGAAGGACATCAAGAAGTCCGCGGCCGCCGACGACATCGCCGAGCGCACCCTTGAGCGCGCCAAGAAGAAGATCGGCGCCAGCACCGTCCGACGGGGTTTCGGGCAGGGCGCGGTGTGGCGGCTGCCCGCTACGGATGGTGACTCCCCTTCCCCATTCCCGCCACAGTCCCGCCATTCCCGCCAGGCCGTGGGGGTTGGCGGGAATGGCGGGAATGAGGGCGGGAATGGGCCCCACCTCTCCGACGCATCACTCAACGTCACCGACCACGGCGAAGGTGGCACGAAGGCGCCGAAGGTGCCAGGGCCTCGGGGGTTGGCGCCTTCGCCCAGCACGGAGCCGAGTGTGAGCGGGAACGCCGCGCCCTGCGACGTCTGCCGGTTCCCCCTCGACCCGGTCCACGCCGCGACCGGAGAGACCACCCACCCCACGTGCGACACCGAGGAGACACCCCCATGCCCGCCGACGACCGCGTGACCGACCTCATCGCCGAGGCCGCCCGGCGCCGTGCCGCCAACGCCGCCCGGCGCGCCCGCCTCGACGCCGCCCGGCAGGCCGGCCTCGCGGCACGCCACCACCTCAAGCTCGCCCGCCTCGACCAGCCCGACCAGCGTCCGGCAGACGAACCGGAACCCCCCGACGCCGCCTAACCGCCCCGGCAGCCCAGCCAGTCATCTCCGTCTGAGCAACAACTCCCGGGGGCGCACCCCACGCGCCCCCGGGCCGACCAGCCCCCTTGGAGAACACCGTGATGGTCCTCGACGCCGTCAGCGTCGCCCCCTGCCACGAACGGGTGGGCCGTGCCTGAACCCACCCCCCGCACCCCCGCCGCCTACATCCACGGCCTCGACGGACCCGTCGTCCTCATCCCCGCACGCATCGCCGCCTGGCTCGACCGCCACGCCGACCTCGCCCAACTCCGCATCCAACACCGCGGATCCGACCCCGAACTCGACGCCGTCCTCGTCGCCCTCCGCACCGCCGCCCTCGCCTGGCGCACTGCCGCCACCGGCACACCACAACGGCAACAACCGGCACCCCTCCCAAAGTGGTTGGGAACCACAGCCGCAGCCGACCACCTCGGCCTCGCACCCCGCACCATCCGCCTCGCCTGCGAAACCGGCGCCCTGCCCGCCCGCCAGATCGACGGCCGATGGCGCATCGCCCTCGAAGACCTCCAGCACTACCGCGCAGCCCGCGCCGCCTGAAAGGACACCACCTTGACCACCAACCCCTTCGCCGACGACCCCACCCTCGTCGGCACCTACGCCGGCGGCCAGTGGACCGTCACCGGCCGCCGCTACACCACCACCGACATGACCACCCTCCACCAGACCCTCGCCGCCGAAACCGCCCGCATCACCAACAGCCGCACCCTCAGCGACGAAGCCAAGCGCATCGCCCTCGCCAAGGCCTACACCACCGCCCGCGACCACGCCGCCCAACTCCGCCAGCAGGCCGAGGACAACACCCGCAACCAGCGGACCACGCTGGAACGCAAGCTGTTCGGCTCCACCACCGACCTCGACCCCACCGCCGCCATCAGCCGGCGCGACGCCGCCGACCGCGCCGCCAAGCTCACCGACCCCGTCGAGGCTGGCCGCCTCCTCCAGCGCGCCGACCGCAGCGGAGACCAGCACCTCGCCCAGGCCATCGCCGCCCACGCCGCCGACATGTGGTGGTGGGACATCGTCGAGCAGTGGACCAACGGCCGACCCGACGCCGCGGCCACCATCGCCGCCCTGCGGGACCTCCCCAACGTGGACGACCCCGTCAACAAGCTCACTGCGGCCATGACCTACGCCGTCCCCCGGCCGGGCCCGATCAGCAACCTCACCGACTACCAGCTCGACACCCTCGCGGCCACCCAGCTCGACAGCTGACCCCAGCACAGCCGGTCCCTGCCCACCGCCCTGAGGCAGGGGCCGCGCCCCAGGCCCGAGCACCCGCTCGCAGGGGTGGGGGCACCCCCTCCCCCCGGCCCCTTCCCCGCTACGCGTATAGGTGCTGGCTGTGTGTACGGGCCTGGGGGTTTGAGAGTCGTACGACGGAAGGACACTAGATGGCGTTGATCAGAGTCATGGTGGCCGGGTTCCGGACGGCCTACCGGTCGCCAGCGCTCACCTGCGGGCATTGCGGCGGGCCGCTACCGGTCCAGAAGCACCAGGGCCGGCCACGGAAGTGGTGCAGTGAGTCCTGTCGGCTGCGCGCGACCCGGGCCCGCACACAGAGTGCGCAAGCAACGATTGAAGAAGGCACGAAGGCCTGACCTACCGGGAAACCCGACCGACACCGCGCCCGGCCACCACCCCAGCGGCCAGGCGCGCATCTGCGTGTCCAGGCCCTCAGCAGAGCGCCCGGCCGGCCTCGATCACCGCGCTGATGTCCACCTTCAGCCCGTGCCCCAGGTTCAGGTCATCGGCCCAGATCGCCAGCGGCTTCGGGTACTTGCCCTGAGCGAGCCCATTCACGCCGTACTCGACACCATCGGTCTCGAACGTCACCTGCTGGCCGGTCCGGCAACGCAGCAGGCCCGACTCGACGGTGAACGGCCACGGCGTGAGCGAGGCCCGCGACACCGTACGACTGTGCGCGGAACCCGCTGCCGCTGCTGGCGGCACCGCAGCGCCGGACGGAGCGTCCCGCCTCGAAGACGCGACAGGCCGACTTGCTTCCGATACCTCCCCTGACCCGGCGTCCCTGTCCGTAAGCCAGGCGAAGCCGAACACCACAACGAGGAAGCTGCCAGCAGCAATCCACTGTCCGCGTCCATACGTTGGCGTTTTGCGCGGCTGCAGACCATCCATGTTTCCTCCCCAATCGGGCGACAGCGTAGAGCGGCTGAGAGTTGGCGGGCCAACTCGACCTCATCGCAGGTCTGCGTAGCCCGGAGAGCAACGCAGATCCGCCGAATCCCCCTCACCGCCCGCCCTGACCCGCCATCCTGGTGACTCACCCCAGCTGAGAGGGAGAACACCATGACGCTCAAGTTCCTCGGTAGCACCAGCGAAGACGGCAAGTGCCCGACGCTGTACGAGACGGAGACCGGCGACATCGTCGTCCAGGGGTACCAGCTCACCGATCCCGAAGCCCTCGCCCAGCTGCGGAACGTACTGCCTGGCGAGACCTTCGTCGTCGTCCCCCGAGACCTGTTGACTCGCTTCACTCCTAAGGCCTGACCCATGCCCGAGTTCATCAGCGACGACCAGTTCGACCACTTCTTCGGCGACGGGTTCGCCCACACCGCATGGCGGTTGGAGAGCCGCCGCGGTTACGCCTCCGACCGATCCGGAGACGGCTTCAAGCGGTGGCTGCGCGGCGAGGACCCGCAGACCGACCCGAACCGCCCGTGGTGCCAGAGCATCGCGGCGCAGACCGCGGCCGGCAAGCGCGTCGGGCGGGTGCGCATCGCCGATGAGCCGATCACCGACGGGCAGGCATACCTGCTGCACGTCGGCTGGGCCAACGTCCAGGCAGGCGAAGACATCAGGCACCTGCCGCGAGCGACCGCCTTGCGCCTCAACCTTCCGGAGCGCGATTTCTGGCTGTTCGACTCCGAACACCTACTGGAGATGCACTTCGACCAGGACGACAACTACCTCGGCGCCGAACTGGTCGACGACCCCGAGAGGGTTCTCGAAGCCTGCCAGATTCGCGACCGTGCGCGGCACTACGCCGTGCCCCGGGCCGAGTTCGCCGACAATGTGGCGTCCCGGGTGTGAGCGACTTCCAGCGGGCCCGTGAGGCTCTCGGGCTTCGTCTCCAGCAGCTGCGCGGAGACTCAGGGCTGACCGGCCGGGCGCTGGCCGCTCAGCTTGGCTGGCCCCACTCGAAGATCAGCAAGCTGGAGAACGGCCGCCAGACCGCCACTCCCCACGACCTCGCCGCGTGGGCCGGGGCGACCGGCCACCCGGCGCTGTCCAGTTCCCTGCAATCCGATCTGGCCGCTTTGGAGACGCATTACCGGTCGTGGCGTCGCCGCCTGGCCAGCGGCCACCAGCCAGCCCAGCAGGAAGCCGGGGCTCAGGAGCGCGGCGCCCAGGTCGTAAGGGCCTACGAGCCGAACGTCGTGCCCGGCATGCTCCAGACCCCCGACTATGCCCGGCATGTCCTGCTCGCCTCAGCCGCGCTCCACCAGTCGCCCCGGGACACGGACGACGCCGTACGTGAGCGGATGCGCCGCCAGGAACTGCTGTACGCGCCCGGCCGGCGCTTCCGGTTCATCCTCTGGGAAGGGGCTCTGAGAGCCCGGGTGTGCCCGCCCGGGGTGCTCGCCTCCCAGTTGGACCGGTTGTCCGGATTGGTCGGGCTCGACACGGTCAGTATCGGGGTCATCCCGTTCTCGGCGGACCTTCCGTTGACGCTGCGGCACGGCTTCTGGATCCACGACCAGTCGTACGTGACCGTCGAAACCATCAACGCCGCGCTGCACCTCGACGACCAGGCGGACGTAGCGCTCTACCTCCGGGCCTGGGGGATGTACGAGCAGACGGCCGCCGCGGGCGCCGATGCCCGCCGCATCATCGTCGCGGCCCGTCACTCACTCGGCGCAACCTGAGAAGCACCGGGAAGCACCGAGAACCCGCCTCGAAACATCGAGAAACACAGCCCCCTTGCCAAGAAACCCCGCCCTACCGTGCTGGGTGCAACAGGCTGGCCGCCTACCCGGTCCGACCTGTCTGCCGATACCCCAGCACGGCCAAGGGAGGACGAGTGGGCTGGACCGCAGATGAGGACTGGACTGTCAGCGTCGAGGGGCACCTCGACCCGGTGGCGCTGCCGCCAACGGCGGCCCTGACCGCCGTGTGGCAGGCCGTCCGGGAACTGGACCTGGGCGAGCAGCAGCACGCCGCCTTGCGCTGCCTCTTCGGCACCGGGGCCACCGAGATGGTCGAGGGGGCACTCGACGGCGGCCAGCTCGACTTCCCGGTCGTCCTCCCGGACAGCCGGATCATGATCCGTGTCCGCCGCGGTGACGGCCGGACCGCCAGGCAGCGGTACAGCGAGCGGTACCGGGTGGTGCAGCAGCCGCGGCAGGGGCGGAACCCTGGGCTCTGGTACGTCGAAGACACCACGACGGGCGAGCCGGTCCGCGAGGACGGCCACGTCCTGCGGTGGGGCATCGCGGCGAGCGCGCAGTCCTGGATCAGCAGACAGCTGGCCCGCGGCGACTACCAGGGGAAGGCCGGACATGCCGCAGCCTCCTGACGCCGCCCCCGCAGCCGGCGTGCTGCTCAGACCGAAGGCCCGGTGCGCGACGTGCCAGCACCTTGCCGCGCAGCATTCCGCCGCCGAGCGCGCCCGTGACGCCAGCGCCTCGACGGACGCGCGCGTCCTCATGCGGCGCCACCACGCGGCCGCTCACCAGTGATCGACGACACCCAGGACGACTACCGCGCCGCCACGTGGCCGCGTGGCCGTCCCCCGGCCCCGGCCCGGTGGGCGGCGGCCTACGCCGTCACCGTCACTGCCCTACTGCTGGGCATCGCACTACTGCTCGCCACCAACACCTAGGACCGACATGGCGAAGAACCTCATAGGCAAACTGCTGTCCAAGGGCTCGACCCCGGCCAAGGGCAAGGGCTCGACCCCGGCCAAGGGCTCGGCGGAGGAACGAGCGGCTGAGGCTGCCGGCCACGCGGAGATGGCCCGCTTCGCCGTCGAGAGCGAGAGCACCGGCGGCGAGGTAGGACACCGCCACTCCAAGGCGGTCAGGTCGGCGTGGGGGCTGCGGAACAAGTCGCGGGACGACCCGTACAGCGACCTCGATTGACGGCTGCTGGCAGCCCCTCCCCCGGCCGGTAGGCGGGCAGGTAGGCAAGCCGGTAGGCGGTCGGGTAGGCGGGTAGTCGTCGCAGGTTAGACCGCGCCTACCCGGCCGCCTACCGTGCTTCCCGGCCAGGGTGGGGGAGGGGCCGCGGGCTCCCTTTGCTGTCGGGGGATCGATGCCGTCGAGGGTGTCCATGGCCGTGGACACCCCGGTTCCATCCGGCCGACGGACGGAACCGGTGCCGTCGGCCGGACCGACCCCACCCCGAGGGGTACGCGTCGAGTGAGTACCCCTCGCGGCCGGGGTCGGGTTCCGTCGGACGGCGCGACGGAACCCGGGATCGGCTTCACACGGCGACGCGAAGACCACCGACGCCAAGGGGAATGCACACTACGCACCCCCCTTACTGACGGGCCCGCCCGTGCCTGGGCTTGTGAAGTCCCTCAAGACCCCAACCGACTCGGGTCCTTCCGGGACCTCTGTGAGGGACAGCCTGTCCCTCACAACCGTTTCCGTCCGGGCACGGTTCTTCCCGGAGTCGGGAAAATTGCAGGTCAGACCCCTGACTCGCCACCTGCTTGGTGCTCCGGACCACGCCGGCCCGGAGCACCAACCGGGGGCGGGAGACCCACGGTTCACCGCCCGGTCAGCACGCCCTCGGCCGCAGCGTCGGGAGCTTTTTCGGCGGTCCCCGAAGAAGCCCCCGCCGCACCGAACCGCCGGTAGTAGCGGGACGCGGTCGACTGACTCACCCCGCACCGGGCGGCCGCCGAGCGGGTGCTCAGCCCCCGCCGCCAAGCCCCCAGCAGCGCGCCCTCCGTACCCCGCGGCACCGGTCGTTGAGCCTGACTCACCCCTGACTCGGCGAGCTCCGGCCCGCCCTGCCGGGGCATTGCCGTCCGCCACACGAACGGGCCCGCCAGCGCCGCGCCGATGAGGTCAGCCACGCTGACACCACGCCCGACGGCCCCGCTCACCGGGCACCCTCCGCCCGCTGCAGCTCGGCCAGCCTGCGGGCCATGACCCGCAACTCGACCACCCGGCCGGCCAGCGCATCGGCGAGTGCGTACACCTCGCCGGGGTCGAGCCGGTGCCATCCCTCCAGGCCGAGCAGCACCCCCAGCTTCACACCGCAGTCGGACAGGTTGCTGCTGTACGGGTACTGGCACACGCCGGCGTCGAGGAGCTGCACGGTGCCGAGGGGCACGGACACGGTCAGCGCCGTCTCCGGCCCCTCGTGGGCGAGGTCGACCAGGTGCAGCCCGTCCTCGTGGACGCCGAGGCACCACGACGGGCACGGCACCGTCACCGGCCCCTGGTCGAGGGTGTTCACCGTCGCGGTGCGGCGCGCGCTCACAGGGCACCGCCCCGCGGGACGCTCGCCCGGTCGATCGCAGCGTCGAGGCGGACGCTGTACGGGCCGACGGCGAGCCGGCACCAGGAGCTGTTGCCGAACAGGTCGTCGCCCTCGACGTCCCACGGCGAGACGCGCCGCTCCAGACGGGCGGCGAGCCGGTACACGGCGGCGAGCAGAACGTCCCGCGGGTCGGTGCCGTCGAGGCCGGCGGACCGCATCATGAGGTGCAGCGGGCCGGCGGCGAAGTAGTCCGGCAAGCGCTTCCGACGGCCGGGCAGGACGGGGGTAGGGTCATGGGTCATGGTCGGGCTCCTTGTTGGTAGGAGCCCGGCTCAGGCGTCGCCCGATGGTCGCACACCGGGCGGCGCCGTCTCGTCTCGCAGTACACATTCAGTACACATGAGGCCGAGATGAGCCGGGACAACGGGGGATAACGCGGGATACGTTTCCCCAGGTCAACCGGCCTATGGAGCCTGTTTCTGCTGGTCAGCGAAGTGCCTCTAACACACGCGGCCTGCGTTCGCCACGCGGGTGCGGTGCACACAGATTGACCGGAAGTGCCGGCCCGCCGGCCTTCCCCGTAGCTGCCCGGCCGGTTCCCCACCGGCCGGGCAGTACGCGTTTGCGGCAGGGCGACCGCACCGGGCGGGCGGACCTCCGGGATGCCTGTCCCGGTCTCCGGTGGGACCGGTAGGGTCCCGGGTGACCGGCATCCCGCGTCGAGGGCCCGAGGGGGGCACACATTGGGGACACCGCCGCCACCGCCATCGCCACCGCCGTCGCAGGGCGGACCCGGCTTCGCCGGATTCCCTCAGCAACCGCAGTCGCAGCCGTCGGCGCCGAACAGTCCTCCCGGCTTCGGGCCGCCGCCCGGCCTGCCCAGCGCGCCCGGTGGTCCTGCGGCGGGTGGTCCTGCGGCGGGTGGCGGGCGGGGCGGCGGGCTGCGGCGCAACGCGGTGTGGGCGTTCGTCGGCGCGATCCTCGCGTCGGTGGTCTGGACCGGCACCGTCGTGCTGGTGCCCGGCATCGTCGACGGCGATTCCGGCTCGGCCGCGAAGAGCGTCCGCGGCTACCACCCCGTCGACCGGATCTGCGACGCGGGCAAGCTCACGGCGTTCCGCGGCAAGTACAAGATGGTCGACAACTACCCGCTGGAGCACACCGGCCGCAGCGAGTCCATGGACGTCATGCGCTGCTACGCCCTGATGAAGCGCACGCCCGACGGCAGCGAGACCCCCGAGTACGCCACCCTCGACATCCGGGCCGAACTGCACAAGGCCGTCGACTCCGTCCCCGAGTTCGCCGCCGTACGGCACTACTTCGAGCAGCAGAAGTACGAGATCACCGACGCTCCGGGCCTCGGCGAGGAGGCCTACTTCGCCTACGGCGACGAGCCGACCAGCTCGGACAAGACCTTCCACGACATCAACTACTACCTTCAGGTCCGCGACGGCGCCATGACGTACTCGCTGTACTGGACGGACAACTACCAGGTCGGCAAGAACCACACGCTGGACCGCGAGACCGTGCGCAAGGCCATGCTCGACGACACCCGGGACATGCTCAGGGCGATCGGCGGGGCCTGACGGGCCATGGCGGGCCGTGACGGGGGCGCCCGTCCGGCCGGATCAGTACGACGGTGTCCGGGAGCCGGCCCGGGCGGCCCTCGCCACGGCGACGACGGCCCGCTCCAGCGCGAAGGCCGGGTCGTCGGAGCCGCCCTTGACGGCAGCGTCCGCCTGGGCGATCGCGGTCAGGGCGGTGGCCACGGCGTCGCCCGTCCAGCCGCGCATCTGCTGGCGGACCCGCTCGACCTTCCACGGCGGCATGCCCAGCTCGCGCGCCAGGTCCGCCGGGCGCATGTTCCGCCCGGCGGACGCCAGCCGGCCGATGCTGCGCACGCCGGAGGCCAGGGCGTAGGTGATGCCGGTGGGCGGCTGGCCGACGGCCAGCGCCCAGCGCAGCCGCTCCAGCGCCTCGGCGGCCCGGCCGGTGACCGCCAGGTCCGCCACCTCGAAGCCGGTCGCCTCGGCGCGGCCGCTGTAGTAGCGGGCCACCACGGTCTCGTCGATGGCGCCCTCGACGTCGGAGGTGAGCTGGCTGCACGCGGCCGCGAGCTCGCGCAGGTCGCTGCCGAGCGCGTCCAGCAGGGCCTGGCAGGCCTCCGGTGTCGCCGAGCGGCCGAGCGTGCGGAACTCGCCCCGGACGAAGGCCAGCCGCTCGCTCGCCTTGGCGAGCTTGGCGCAGGCCACCTCGCGGCCGCCCGCCTTGCGGCCCGCGTCCAGCAGGCCCTTGCCCTTGGCGCCGCCCGCGTGCACCAGGACCATGATCACTTCTTCGGCGGGGGCCTCGATGTACGCCTTGACCTCCTTGACGGAGTCGGCGGAGAGGTCCTGGGCGGCCCTGACCACGATGACCTTGCGCTCGGCGAAGAGCGACGGGGTGGTCAGCTCGGCCAGGCTGCCCGGTTGCAGGCCGCCCGGCGGGAGGTCCCGCACGTCGGTGTCCGGGTCGGCGGCCTTCGCCGCGGCCACCACCTGGGCGACCGCGCGGTCCAGCAGCAGCTCCTCCTGGCCGACCGCGAGGGTCAGCGGGGCGAGCAGGTCGTCGGGTGCACTCTTCCTGGCCATCGCCTACCAGCATCCCATGGGGGACGGACAGCTCCGTGCCTGGAGAATGGGCGGGTGACCGAAGACCCCACCACCGACCTGCCGGCCGAGTTCGACCCGCACGCCCGGCAGCTGCTCGTCCTGCCCGACCGCGACGCCGCCGAGGAGGCCGCGGAGGAGCTCGGCGCGGACCACCCGGACCTCGGCGAGCTCGACATCGTCCGCGACGCCCTCGCCGGGGAGGACGACGCCGAGGACGCCCAGTGGCTGGTGGTCGTCGAACCGCCCGAGGCGGGATGGACCGCGGCTCTGCTCCTTGCCCTCGACGCCGTCGCCACCTCCCACGAGGGCTGGCGCGAGGAGCACTGATCCTCGGAGTGGGGAGTCGGCCCCGCCGCCATCCCACTCCGGCCGACGGGCCGCACGTCGTGCCCGCGCGGAGCGCGGCGTCGCCCTCTCCCCTCGCCCCGCCCAACGGGAGCGTCTCCGTTCGTGGCTGCCGGGTGCTGCCCGGCCCGAGCTGTGCGCTCGGGCCGGGCACGCACACCCCGGGGCTCCGCCCCACGGCCGTCGGGCCCAAGCCCTACCGCGCCCCGCCCACCACCACTCCTGCACGTGCCCGGCCCCGAGCGCGCTGCTCGGGGCCGGGCGTTGCGGCGGGTCCGCTCGTGGGTCGCCTGGAGTAGGAAGTCGGTTCGGCCGACTTCCTACTCCTGCGCATGGGGGTGGATGGGCCGCTCAGCGCTTCCCTCGCCCTGCTGGGTGCACGTTTCTGGCGCCGCGCTCCGGGCTCGCCCGGAG
>NZ_JBHYUU010000024.1:0-66702 GCF_042749955.1 Kitasatospora sp. NPDC059462
GGCGGGGCGCGGGGCTGGTGTTCGCGCCACCGGCGCCGCCGGTCACGCCGGGCGCGGACTCGCCGGTGGCCGCCGCCGGGACCGGCTCGATGCCGGCGGGCGCGCCGTTCACGCCGCCCCCACCGTTGCCGCCGCCCGCGCCCGCCGCACCGTTCACGCCCCCGCCCGCCTCACCGGGGGCCGCGTTCGTCCCCCCGGCCGGCGCGCTCTGCGCCTGCGTGCCCGCCGCCCGCTCCGAGCGCCCGGCCGCGACCCCCGGGTGGCCGGCGCCGCTCGGCGAGGCCGAGGCGGTCGTCCCGGGCCTGGTCGGCGTCCCCGCCTGGCCGACCGGCACCACACCGTGCCGCTCGTCCGCGCCCGGCCCGACCGACATGCAGCCGGTCAGCCCCAGCCCGGCCACCGCCAGGACCGCCGCGCCGCGCACCACGGCACTCCGGACCACCGCCGTGTCCCGCTCCGTCACCGCACGCACCACCCGCACCGCACGCATCGCCGCCACCGAGTCCCTCTCCTGCACCCGCCCCGCCCCGGCCGCCCACCCACGCGCGCGGCCACCCTTGCGGGTGTCCAACGCCCGCCCGGGGCGCGCGGACACGGGTGGCACGGCCGGAAGCACCCGGACGGGCACCCGCAGGAGCGCCGGACGAGCGCCCGCAGGAGCCCGGGCCGCCCGCGTTCAGCCCCAGAGCGCCGCGGCCAGCTCCGCACCCGCGTACACCGCCGCCAGGCCCGCCGCGACGCTGCCCGCCACGTTCGCCAGCGCGTACCGCCCGGCCCCGCCGACGGCCAGCCGCAGCGTCTCGTACGAGAACGTCGAGTACGTGGTCAGCGCCCCGCACAGCCCGGTCCCGAGCAGCAGCTGGACGTGCGAGGACGCCGCGCCGGCCGCCACCGCCCCGGTCACCAGCCCGAGGACCAGGCAGCCGGACACGTTCACCACGAAGGTCCCCCACGGGAACACCGAGTCGTGCCGGGACTGCACGGCCCGGTCGGTCAGGTACCGCACCGGCGCGCCGACCAGCGCCCCGGCCACCACCAGCAGCCAGTTCACGCCGCCCCGCCCTCCTCCGCCGCCCCGGCCGGCCCCGGTCCGCCGGGGCGTCCGGCGTACCGGAGCACCTCGCACCGCTCCAGGGTCACCAGCCCCTCCACCGCCAGTCCCTCCAGCTCGGGCAGGAACGCCCGCACCCGCTCCTCCGCGTCCACGATCACCACCGCCACCGGCAGGTCCTCGCTCAGCGACAGCAGCCGCGCCGTGTGCACCATCGAGGACGCGCCGAACCCCTCGACCCCCCGGAACACGCTCGCCCCGGCCAGCCCGGCCGCCCGCGCCCGGTGCACGATCTCGCTGTACAGCGGGCGGTGCCGGCACCGGTCGTTCTCGCCGACCAGCACCGTCAGCCGCAGCGCCGGTCCGCCCAGCCGGGGCCGCCCCGCGCCCGTCACACCGGCCGCCCGGGCCCGCGCAGCAGCAGACGGCGCGTCACCGCGGCCGCCGCCCAGACCGCCGTCAGCGCCGCCACCAGGGTCAGCCCCAGGTACGCCACGGCCGGTCCGGGCCGCCCCTCCTCCAGCAGCCGGCGGACGTCCACCGCGTACGTCGAGAAGGTCGTGAACCCGCCGAGCACGCCCGTGCCGAAGAACGGCCGCAGCAGCGGATGGGCCGGCCGGCCCTCGGTGACCACCACCAGGAAGACCCCGATCACGGCGCACCCGACCACGTTCACCAGCAGCGTCGTCCACGGGAACGCCGAGGGTCCGGTCGTCCACAGCAGCCCCGCCCCGTACCGGGCCGTCGCCCCCAGCGCTCCGCCGGCGGCCACCACCGCCACCGCCGGCCCCTGCCCGCGCAGCACCGGCGGACGCCGCCGCCGGGCCGTCCCGGCCGCCGCACCGTCCGCCACCAAGTCCTCCGAGGTCGCCACAGACCCATGAAACACCGGCCCCGACCGCCTGGCACACCGTCACCGCAGACCCGACAATGAACCGGTGGAGATGACCCGGGAAGAGTTCGAGGTACTGGTCGCCGACGCGCTCGACCGGATCCCGCCGCAACTCGCCGCGATGATGGACAACGTCGCCGTCTTCGTCGAGGACGAGCCCGACCCCGCCGACCCGGAGCTGCTCGGCCTCTACGAGGGCACCCCGCTCACCGAGCGCGGCGAGTGGTACGCGGGCGTCCTGCCCGACCGGATCATCGTCTACCGCGGCCCGACCCTGCGCCTGTGCGAGGACCGCGAGCAGGTCGTCGAGGAGGTCCGCACCACGGTCATCCACGAGGTCGCCCACCACTTCGGTTTCGACGACCACGAGCTCGACGAACTCGGCTGGTCCTGACCCCGCCGCCCACCCGGCCGAAACCCGTTTTGGCGTTCGGCCCCGCATCCCATATGCTTCTCGACGTCCCCGAACGCTGGAAACAGCCGGACAGGCCGCAAGCCCTCATCGTCTAGTGGCCCAGGACGCCGCCCTTTCAAGGCGGTAGCACGGGTTCGAATCCCGTTGGGGGCACGCAGTACCGTAGTAAAGTGTTGTGCCGCAAGACCTGAGTGGTTCGCCACTCCAAGGTCCCGTGGAGCAGTTGGTTAGCTCGCCACCCTGTCAAGGTGGAGGTCGCGGGTTCAAGTCCCGTCGGGATCGCTCGTCTCGCAAGAGACGGTGCAGTACGGCCAGGTAGCTCAGTTGGTACGAGCGTCCGCCTGAAAAGCGGAAGGTCGCCGGTTCGACCCCGGCCCTGGCCACAACGTATGACCAGGCATGATGCCCCTGAAGCAGGTCGCTTCGGGGGCATTTTCGTGCCGTTTGACGCCAACGCTGACGCCAACGGCCCCGAATCGCTCTGGATCTGAGCAGCCAAGATGGCTGCTCCCGGCAATGGGAGCACATGACGTCGATCACAGGACGTTGCCCCGCAAGGGCGGCCGGCGTCCGCAGAATCCCGTTGATCCCCTCCAGCCGAGACTGACACGATCGCCCGGTGGTGACTCCGGAGGACCTCGTCGGTCGGCAAGTGCAAGGCGTGACGTGCTCGTGGTTCCACTCCCGCGACGGCGGTGGCGCGCCCGAGCTGTTGCACATGTGGCTGCATGTGGAGGACCTCGGCCCGGTCCGGTTCCACACGCTGGACCACATACTTGATCTTCGGATCGATGAGCCCCACGACTCCTACGACATGGACACGCTTGGGCATGTCACGGTCAGCCTCGCACCGGATGAGTTCCCTCTCGCACCGTTCGCAGGCAACACGGTCGTCTCCATCCAGCACATCCGACAGCTGTCCATCGACAGCCGCGTCGGCTTCAAGATGACGTTCCAGGTTGGAAGTGTTCGGGTCCTCGCTCTGGCTGATGATCTGGTCGTCACGGCAGCCAGGCTGCCGGGGGGCTGGGAAGACGACCTGGTTCTTGATCCACCGGACACCGACCCGGCGTCCGAGGTTATGCTCCGCATCCTTGCGGAGCAGACTCAGGTCTGCAGGGCGGCACGGGAGGCAGTACTCACAGGCGGTGCCTGCAGGATCGGGGACGGAGTGGTGCCCGCGGAGGTGCTGGCCGGTACTTACGCTGTCCGGCTCGAACACACCCGGGCCGCGAACATCGAGACCATCGGGCTGCCCGAGACCGTGGCGGCCCTGAGGGAGCACGGCGCTCAGCCGGTCCAACTGGGGTCCATCGACAGTCCGGACGGCTCATGGCACTTCGTGGTCTTCCTCGCCACTGACGGTTCGCTGGCGGCCTGCACGGGCGTTCGAAAGATCAGCCCCGAGACAACCTGGGATCGTGGGTAGGCTCGATCATGACGGGCAACGCACAAGGGGCGGAGATCGCCGACTCAGGAGTGGACTGGTCGGGAGTTCGGGAGCAGGTTCTGGCCCTGCGGGACGCCCCGTTCGCGGGTGAGGTCTTCGGGGCTCGTTGGCAGGGTTTCGGGCATGACTTCCTGGTGGAGCCGCCCCTCAGCGAGACCGAGCTGGCGGAAGCCGAGGAAGAACTCGGCGTGTCCCTTCCGCCGGACTACCGCACCTTCCTCCTCGAAGTGGGCGCGGGCGGAGCGGGCCCCTTCTACGGGGTCTTCCCGCTGCGGCGCGACGAGCAAGGCTGGCACTGGTTGGACGGCAAGGTCCGAAGCGACAACACGCTCCTGGGGAAGCCGTTCCCTTCCACAGAGGAGCGGGCTCGCTGGGCGGAGGAACTCGACGCTCGCGAGCCCGTCAAGGACCGCTTCGCCGACGAGCAGTCCTATCTCGCGGCGTACCGCGCCTGGGACGACGAGTGGGAGAAGCTCAACGACGCGATGACAGCCGGGGCGGTATGCCTCAGCCACGAGGGATGCGGCTACTACACATGGCTCGTCGTGACCGGGCCAGAGCGTGGCACCCTCTGGAAGGACCTGCGGGCCTGCGACGGCCCCCTCCAACCGCTCTCCGCCGCCGGTCACGGCGTCAGCTTCAGCGAGTGGTACCTGGATTGGCTGGCCAAGGCAACCAGCCAAGCTCGCGGTCGGTGAGTTCCAAGGCGGCCCCACCGAGTAGCGTGCACCCATGACGTGGCGGGGACCGACGTATCGAACGGTGGACGGGGAGAGAATCGACGGGGCCTGGTGCCACGTCTGGCAGCGGAGTCGATGGGATGCCGAGTACTACCTCGACGACCTGATCGTCTTCGCGGACGGCGCCGTCAGGTGTCAGGACCGGACTGACCTGGCCGGCCTGGAGAGGCTCCTGGCCTCGGGCCGAATCTCCGTGACACGGCCCGGCGCTCCCGCTCTTCCTGACGAACCCTCGAAGTGGCGCTCCCGCCACGGTGAACCGTTGACCCCGGAGGGCTTCCTGAGCGAGGTCGCCGACAAGATCGAGGAACTCAACGGCCGACCGACCACCGGGCAGCGCTGCTGGGAGGCGATCCGCCGCTACCAGCAGGAGCCCGAGGAGCGGAATCGCGAGCTCCTTCGAGACGCCTATCTGGCAGTCCCAGCTCACCGCAGGATCTATGTCCTCGGCGACATGGACCTTCAGGACCGCCCCTTGCGGATCCTGCTCACCGACCTGGGTGAGGCCGTGAACGGGGATGGCCCGGTCGTGACGGCGGACATGCATCAGGAGTCCCTGGACTACTTCCGTCGCGGGGACGAAGGCGTGGCCCGCGAGCAGGAGAGGCGCGCCGTCCAGTACGCCGACGATCCGAGCGGGCCCGGCCAGGCGGCCGTCATCTCCCACCAGACCGTCTTCCCGCAGGGCTGGCCCAAGGCACTGGGCCTGTTCGTACTGCGCAACGACTACCCGGCGCAGATCACCTTCGCTGGCGGGACCTACCCGTCCGTGCTCCACGGCTACTGGGCCCTGTCGGCGGCCGACGCGGCCGATCGCCTGCGGATCCAGAAGGCGCCGTCCGGGCGAGAGGCACAAGACCTGGGAGGCCGGGCGGGCCAACGAGCGGACTGGCCTGCCGTCCGGCTCGCGGTCATGGGCGGACTGCTGCGCGCGAAGTTCACCCAGCACCCCGAGGTCGCCGCAGTCCTGCTCTCCACCGGGGGCGCGACGATCAGCTACACCGGCTTCTCGGACTCGCCCTTCTGGCGGGACGCTCCCGACAGCCGCGGGCGGAACTGGATGGGCCGCCTCCTTGAGCTGGTCCGGTCCGAGCTCCTAGCCGAGCTGTCGCTCGGCGGCCACCGCGATCCCGAGAGTCCAGCAGTGGCCGGGAAGTCCACGCGGTCGCAGATATGACGGGTGCCCACGACGGCCGGCTGCCGCCGGCAACGCCGAAGTCGACACCCACGACCGGGAGCACCGATTCGGGGGAGGTCGACGACCGGGACTTGGCGGCGCACCTGGCGGTCCAGGCGTTCATCGAGATCCGGTACCTGGCCGGCCGCGCTCGGCGGCTTCCGGAGGAGCTCTCGTCCGACGACGCCCTCGACCGCATCAGGCTCCTGGCCGACCTGGGCCACAACCTGCCCGTGGGCACCGGGCCGCGTGCTCGGCGCCCCGTCCGTGGGAAGCACGAAGGCAGGCGGGAACGGGCGATGAGGGAACGGCCGATGAGCTGGCTCTGGAACACTGCCGGCCTGGAGAAGCGAGCCTGGATCGTTTCGCACGTCGAGGATGCCGGACTCCGTTGGACTCCCCCGCCTCCGCTCCCGACCCCGCGCAAGGGGGTCCCCCCGCTCAGCGCGCGGCAACGCCTGGGCCTGCTGGCAGGCTGGCCGGTGAAGACCCCTGCCGGCCGTCGGCCCCTGCCCCGCGAGGCGCGGGTCATGAAGGCTCTGGACAACGAGGCGGTCTTCGCCCTCCACGAGGAAGCCGGGCGCCTGCGGCTCGGTCTGGGCGGGAGCAGTCCGTGGCTCCAAGCCCACCTCGCGCCGGGCGGTCCCCACTACCTGTTCCCTGATCCGGCCGACTACTACTGGCCGGACCCGGAGGCGGGGCGACGCTGGTGGCAGTGCCGCGTGCTCCTGACGATGTTCGACGGCGAGCAGGTCAGCAGCATGCTGGCCGTACTTCCCGAGACCTTCATTGCCCTGCCCTCAACAGTGCCGCGCTTCAAGCAGCGTCATCTCGCCCACATCTCTCGCGCCACCGAACGGGACACCAGCCTCTGGGGCCGGGGCCACAAGACGCGCTGCGGCCCGGAGCACTGCGGATACGTCCCCGCCGAGGAGGAGACCACCTCGACGTGACCGCCTGCTCATGCAGGACTGGCTCCAGGCAGTCGTCGCGCTACGGGGAGGGGCCGACAGCTCAAACCCGCGCCCGTCACCGCCGGTCGACCACGATCAAGGTGCCATCGGGACCGTAGGTCAACATCCGCGGCGGCCCCATCCTGCTGACGGCTGCCCGCAGCACGGCCTCCTTCTCCGCCGGCGTGGGCCCACCCGGCACCGTGAGGTGGAAGCCTCGCAGTGCCACCTCGTACGGATCGATGTCGTCGGGCTCGGGCATACCCTCCAGCACGAAGCCGAAGAAGGCGCGCAGTGCCTCCTCCCCGAGTTCGAGGGGGTGGAACGCCAAGGGGTACGGGTCCTGCTCGCGCCACGCCTCGTCCAGTTCCACCGGGTGCTCACCGGCCCAGAACGGCGCCTCGAACGCGAAGCGCTCGCCGATGTCCTCCACCACCCCGCTGTCGGGCGAGAGGCTGAGCGAGCGGACCAGCTGCCCGTCCTCCCAGACCGCGAAGGCCAGGAAGTCCACCACACTGTGCATCCAGTGCACGACGAGCCGACGCCCCGCGCTCGCGTCGATCAGGTGCTGCGGCAACCGTGAGGGGTAGTCGCTCATCCAGTGCCGGTCGCAGACAACGTCCACTCCGGGGAAGCTGCCCAGGTAAGCGGTCCCGTCCGGCGGGTAGGTCGCGTCGCCGAGCTCGCACCCAGCCGCCTCCGTGACCTCCCACCCAGGGTAGAGACGGCCGACCAGCTCCGCAGTCCGCTCCGGATCCGCTTCCGCTTCCGCTTCCGCCGACAGCCGCAGCGGGCCGGGCGAAGCAGCATCCATGTAGACGAGTAGTCCGGTCTTGGCTCCCACGTGTCGGCCCCTCTCCAGAACGATGACCCCTGGTTCCGGGGCAGGCCGCAAGCTACCAACCGCGTAAGACACCGGTGCCCGGCAAGACCTGGGTCTTGCCGGGCACCGGACGAACTGATGAGCCAAAGCGCGAGGCTAGAAGAGCGCCTCCCCGAGGCGGCTCAGGGCCTTGAGGCGTTCGGCGAGGGAGGCGTGCGCGTAGACCTTCATGGTCACGCCGACATCGCTGTGGCCGGCGATCTCCCGGACGATGTGCGGGGGGACGCCGAGGTCGAGCAGCAGGGTGATGCAAGTGTGGCGGAGGTCGTGGAAGCGGAGGTCGTCCAGGCCGAGACGACCGCGGACCGCGTGCCAGCTGCGGCGCAGGTTGTCCGGCTCGTACGGGGTGCCGATCCGGGACGGGAAGACAAGGTCGTTCTCCTGCCAGTCCATGCCGGCGGCGGCGCGCTCGACGGCCTGACGCTCCCGGTGGTCCACGAGGGCGGCGAGGACCGGCGCGGGCAGCGGCAGGGTGCGCTCGGAGGACAGCGTCTTGGGAAGGACGAGCCGCAGCTCGCCGTCGACCCGCTGGAGGTTGGTGCTCACCGTGAGGGTGCCGCGCTCTAGGTCGACGGAGCTCCAGCGAAGGCCGAGCAGCTCACCCCGGCGCATGCCGAGCATCAGCGCGAGGACGTACAGGGTGTGCAGGCGGTGGCCGCTCAGCTCCTTGAGCACGAGCTTGGCCTGAGCGGTGGTCAGGCCCTTGCCGATCCGGTAGTCGGGCGCGGGGACCTTCACGAGCTTGGCCACGTTCTTGTGGATCAGCTCCTCCCGCACGGCGTGCTCCAGCGCGTTGCGGAGCACGGCGTGCACGGACTGGATCATCCGCGCGGACAGCAGCCGCTTGCAGCACTCACCTGCGGCACAGCAGATCGGCTTGGGCCGCTGCGCGTCCCAGCCGCCCTTGCAGCACTGGCATTCGGCACGCACCCGGTTCAGCCAGACGCGGACCTCCTGGGCGCGCAGGTCGCGCAGCCGTTTGGTGCCGAGGCCGGGTATGAGGTGGACGCGGACCACGCTCTCGTAGCCCTGGTAGGTCTTGGGCCGGCGGTTGGGCAGGACCTCCTCGGCGAGCCAGTAGTTGAGGTACTGGCCAACGTTGGAGTCGGTGTCGGGCAGCGGGATGCCGTTGATGGCGTCGGCCTGCAGCTCGACGAGGGCGTTGTGGACCTCGTCCCAGGTCTTGCCGTAGATGGAGACCCGCTTGCGGAGGCCGGAGGTGGTGATCACGTAGGCGCGGCCGTGGTAGCGGCCGTCCTTGCGCAGGGTGATGCTGCCCGCGCCGTTGGGGTTGCGCTTGGCCATCAGGCTGCCACCTCCGCGAGCTCGGCGACGAACGTCCGGACGACGGCGGCCGGGACGCGGCGGGAACGGCCGATGGTCACCGAGGGCAGGCGGTGGGTGCGGATGAGGTCGTAGACGGTGGACCGGCCGAGCTGGAGCTGGGCCATGACGTCCGGGATGGTCAGCAGGAGCTGCTCGTGCGGGGCCATGGGGTCGGCCGCGCCGGCCGTAGCGGCGACGGGTGCCGAGGCGAGGACCGGACCGCCGAGCGAGCCGGCGGCTTCGGCGGAGGTGAGCGACGGCGGCGCCGGGACCATCGGCGAAGCAACGATCGAGAGTGCCATGCTAGGGACAGGACCCTTCAGTTGGCGGGCGTGCGAGCGCCCAGGTGCGGAGGGATCTGGCCCGGCAGGGGCGAAGGTTTGGCGACTGGACGCCTCTGCCGGGAACAGGAGAGAAGTCCCGACCGGCCCGGTGCGGGGCGGCGGGTGACTGGGAAGAAGCTGTCGGCCCGAAGGCGGCACCGGGACGTGGTCACCGGCGACAGCGTGGATGGACCGTCAGATCGGTCTGTGGGCCGCGCTCGCGGCGGGCATGGCAGGTACGGCGAGACGGCCGAGAATGACCTCGACCTGGGCCGGGCCAGTGGCAGTCTGGCCGACGGCATGGCGACGCGTGGATAGCACGCGGTTCCTTCCCCGGTGGTTGGTGGGCGGCAACCCGGCACCGTGGCTGATCGTCGTGGATGGGCGTTTCACGCGGTTGGTAGCCGCAGTGGGGTGTGACAGTAGCTCTGGATTCCGGCCGCACCAAATGGCACGGCGACGGCCGAGGGGTGCTCGGGCGGTCGGCCAGGAACGGGCTGGTTACTGGTCGATCTCCGAGGACTCCAGGTAGGCGAATTCATCAGGCAGCACGGGGGGCACGACCTCCAGTTCGCGCATGCGAGCACGCCAGTTGCGGAGCGACTGGATGTCTCGTGCGTGAATCCTGTCGAGCTCGGCGACCATGTCGAGGAACTTCGCCCGGTGCTCGGGATCTCTGGCCAGAGCCGCCTCGCGGCGCTTCTCCTCGCCCAGCTCGCGGCTGAGCATCGCGACCGAGACGAGGATGCCGTGCTCGCGGAACATGTTGAGCACGGTCTGCGTGGGCGCCTTCATCGCCTCCTCCCGCGACTCACCAGTCACCCAGGCCACCGCGTCCCACATCGACACTTCCCGCCCCGGCAGCACCTCGATGGTGGGGGCGGTACCGAGAGGGAAAAGCATGGTGATCGGGGGCACTCCGAGGACCTCCGCAAGGACGAGAAGCTCGGCAACATCGACACTCGCCCGCCGACCGCTCTCGAGGTTGGCGATCACGGTGCGCGGGATCGGGTACCCGAGCGCAGCGCATGCGTCGGTGACGTCCTGGGCGCTCAGGCCGAGCTCCTTGCGCCGCGCTCGAAGAGCGTCGGCCACGCGGGCTGTCACCTTGGACGGCCAGTCGGTCTGTGTCATGGATGCAAAATTAGCTCCGATTGTGTGTCGCCGCAAGTCCGTGGTAGGGATTGGGGCAACGACTTCCCGACCCACCGGACGAGGTGAGCCCATGAGTACACAGGAAGACCGGCCTGCTGTGTCGCAAGCCGAAGCCGCGGAGGAGTTCTCCAGACTTTCGCGCGGTGGCCGCTTCCGCCCCGCTAACGCGTAGCCCGAGCGGGCGCGTGCCCGAGCGCTGCCGGTAGACCGTGTCGAGCAGCCTCGCGACATCGGGCGGACCGCCCTGTCTGCCGTGAGCGGATGGGGCCGCTTCGCGTTGGATCTTCGAGGGGGACCGACATAGTGTCGAGCTCGCGCCGCCAAGCGGACGGTCGCTTCAACACCCTCTGCACGGCTGGAAGTTGACCAGCCCTACCGGCTCCATCGAAGGGGCCGCCCACCTACACCGAGGCCCCCGGTGCTACCAACACCGAGGGCCTCCACGGATCCCCTAACCGCCCATCCACGACGATCGACCACGGTGACCGGATTGCCGTCCGAAATGTCACCGGGGAAGGAATCTCCGTGCCCAAGCGTACGACGCCGCGTGCCGCCAGCGCACGCCTCCTCTCGCACGCCCCCTCCCCGAAGGCGGGGTGGTAGGCCATGGCGCGCATCCGCACCATCAAGCCCGAGTACCCCGTCTCGGAGGACCTCGCCTCAGTCTCCCTGACCGCCGAGCGCACGTTCCTGTGCCTGCTCACCCAGGCCGACGACGAGGGACGCCACCGCGACAACGCGGCCGTCCTCAACGGCGCCCTGTGGTCGCTGCGGCCCGAGCA
Organism: Kitasatospora sp. NPDC059462; assembly: GCF_042749955.1. Classification (NCBI taxonomy): domain Bacteria; kingdom Bacillati; phylum Actinomycetota; class Actinomycetes; order Kitasatosporales; family Streptomycetaceae; genus Kitasatospora; species Kitasatospora sp. NPDC059462. The sequence goes on from NZ_JBHYUU010000024.1 coordinate 11,148, forward strand.
CACCGCGCTCGACACCGAGGACGAGCTTCGCCAGCTCGCCGAGACCGGCCTGATCTGCCGGTACACCGGCTGCGACGGCCGCCAGTACCTCCACATCACCAAGTGGCACGAGCACCAGAAGATCTCCCACCCCACCCCCTCGCGCCTGCCCGCCTGCCCCGTCCACGAGAGCGCCGGCTGGTGCGGCAAGTGCAAGGCCAAGGGCCAGGGCTGCGCGCACCCGGCTCCGGAGAACTTCCGGAGCCTTCCGGAACCGCTCGCGGCCCTCGCGGAGACCGTCCCCGCCCAACGGCCCTTCTCGGCCGACGTCGAGCCCGCCCCCGCAGCGGCCCTGCCGGTGCCCGATGCGGCAGCTCCGAGCGAAAGCGCAGGTCAGGAGGCTTCTCCGGAGTATTTCCGGAGGGCTCCGGAGAACGTCGTGCCTGGACCATGGACCTTGGACCATGGACCTACCCCTAAAGGGGGCGGCTTCGCCGCGCCCACCCCGGCACCCTCGTCGGCAGCACCCGACCGGGACGGCCCGATCCTGGTCGCCGCGCCCACCGGCAAGCCGTCGGTGAACGCGGGCGACCTGCTGGCCGAGTACGTCGCCGGCTGCCCGAAGCCGGTACCGGGAGGCGTGCGGGGGCACCTCGGCAAGGTCATCAAGGAGCTGCTCGACGGCGGCACCGGCGCCGACGACATCCGTGCCGGGCTGCGGCTGTACGCGGCGAAGCCGATGAGCCCGAGCGTGCTGCCGAGCATGGTCCACGAGGCGATCAACGCCCAGCCCGCCGGGGCCACCCACGCCGGGCAGAGCGCTGCCCGCGCGCCGTACCGGCCCTTCGCCAACCCGGCCGACGCCCGCGACTACTACGAGGGGGACCTGTGACCAGCCTGCCCAACCCCCGCCGCACGGACGAGCGTCGCGAGCCGCAGCCGGCCTCCGGCGCCGTCCTGCGCCTGGAACGGATGCTGGCCGCCAAGGGGATCGACCCCGACCGGCCCCTGGCTGACACCGACCAGCCCTCCACCGCGCTGGAGCTCGCCGACCGCCGCATCCCGCCGCGCTACCGCCTCGCCGAAGCCGACCACCCGGAGGTCACCACCTGGGTCCAGCAGGTCACCCTGGCCTGCCGACCCGGCCCCAGCCGCACCCCCGGCATCGCCCAAGGGCCCTCGCTCCTGATCGCCGGACCCACCGGCTCGGGCAAGACCCACCAGGCGTACGGGGCGATCCGCAGCCTGCTGAAGGCCGGTGTGCGCCTGCGCTGGACCAAGCTCACCGCCACCGAGCTGTACGCCTCCCAACGGCCCCGCCAGGGCACCGACACCGAGCGGGAGATGCGCGACCTCATGACCTGCTCGCTGCTGGTCCTCGACGACCTCGGCGCCGCCAAGGCGTCCGAGTGGACCGAGGAACTCACGCTGCGGCTGGTCGACCACCGCTACGAGCACCTGCTCCCGACGATCTTCACCACCAACCTGGCGCCCGGCGATATCAAGAACGCCCTCGGCGACCGCACCGCCTCCCGCCTCGCCGAGATGTGCGAACGCGCCATCCTCACCGGCAGCGACCGTCGCAGGCTACGCGTCGCCTGACCGGCGCTGGCGCTCAGCGCCGCCCGGTCAGCGCGCCGGCCTTCCCCGAACTTCACCCCGCCCTTCGCCTCGCCGCTTCGCCATGCCCGCCTGCGGCGAGGCCACCCCTGGAGCACCACCCTTGACCATCGTCGCGATACCTCCTGCCCGCACCCCGTCGGCTCGGGCCACCATCTGGGACCGCCTCGCCGTCGGTCTGCTCGGCGTCCTCGGGTTCGTCCTGTCCTACGACGCACTGCGGCAGATGGCCGGTGCGACCCACGTGCGCGGCCCGCTCACCTACCTGTTCCCGATCATCGTCGACGGATTCATCGCCTACGGTGTTCGAGCCCTGCTCGTCCTGCGCGAGGCCCGCTGGCCCGCCCGCGCCTACGCCTGGACGCTCTTCGCCGGAGCGACCGCCACCAGCGTCTGGGCCAACGCCCTGCACGCCGTCCGCCTCAACGAACTGCCCACCACCGGTAGCGGGCTGAGGCTGACCGACACGGTCGTCGGTGTCCTGTCCACCCTGGCTCCACTCGCCCTCGGCGGTGCCGTCCACCTTTACATCCTGATCGCGCGCCACGGCCACGACACCGCAGCCGCTGAGCAGAACGCCGTTCCGAGCACCGAGACTTCAGCCGACCCAGTGACCGCCAACTCTGAACCGGAGTTCCGGCTGGAACGGGTGGAGGACCGCAGCGATGAGAACGCGCTCCTGGCACTCCTGTCCGCCGCCGGACTTCTGGCCGCCGAGTGGCGCGATGCGCTGCCCGACTCCGAACCGGCAGAAGCCGACGAGCGACCGGTCGATGCCCCGGACACCCAGGCCGAAGCCGCCGAAGGTGCCGCCGGGGCGGAGAGCAAGCCGATCGGGCGTCCGCCGGGCGCGCCGATGGAGCGGCTGCTGGAGGTGGGCCGCGCGGCGGTCGCCGCCGAGGGCCGTCTCACCCGTGCGATCGTCGAACAGGCCGTGCGCGACGCCGGCCTTCCGCTCGGCAGTACCCGCCTCACCGAGCTGATGCGAAAGCTCCGCGAGGAGCAAGCCAACGAACAGAACCCTCCGCACCCCGAGGCCGACTGACCGGCCCTGTTGTCCGGCTGACCGGCCCGGTCGGTCAGCCGGACACCGACTTCTGCCGACCCACCGCCGCACTCGGCAGAAGTCCACCACCCGCCCGGTCACTGCACCCGGCCGGACTCGACTCGCACCGAGGACACCAGTCCCACGCGGTGGTCGGTCCCGGGAAGGCCACGCCTGACACGTCGCCCATACCTGCGGATTCCGGCACGGCCAAACCGGCAACCACCCGGACACTGCCCACCCACACACCCACCAGCCCGAATCGCCAGCCGCCACCGAGGAACGACACGCGTGAACCCCGTCCGACGAACCCTGCACAGCCTGCTCGGGAAGCCTGTAAGCTCCCAGGACCGCAACGGAGTTGACCACCTCCCTGCCCCTGGCGGAGCAAGCGAGTGCGTACGAGGCCCCTGCGGGGCCACGCACACGGACGTCCCCGCCCAGGAGGGCGTGGACGAGCCGGTGCTGCCGAGGGCGGCAGCACCGGAGCTTCACCGCGAGGGCGCGGCGAAGCAGGAGAAGCCCACCAACACGCCGTCCGAGCCCACCGCCGACGTGCTGACGCTCCCAGTCGCCAGCCCTTCCGCGACCACCGCCAGCCGCAAGCAGAGCACCGCGAAACGTCGCCGCCGTGACCCCGAGAACCCCTTGCCGAAGAAGGTCGGCTTCCGCTGCACCGAAACCCAGAAGGCGCGTATCGAGCAGCTGGCCGCCGCAGCCGAACTGAACGTTGCCGCCTACCTGGAGCGCAAGGCACTGGCCGACGACTCCACCGGCATCACCACCCGCGACGAGCAGTTGGAGCGGGCCATCGTGGCGCTCGACGCGGCACGCGGCCAGCTGGCGCCGGTCGGCAACAACGCCAACCAGATCGCCTACCGGCTCAACGCCGGCATCGGCGTCGAACCGGGCCCTGCGGCAGCCGTCCTCGACAGGGCCCTGGCCCTGGTCGCCGAGGTCCGGGCGGCCGTCGCGGAGGTCGACGCGTCGGCCATGCGCCTGGCGAAGGCGAAGCGCCGATGATCAGCAAGCCCATACGCGGGTCCAAGACGCACGGCGCGCTCAAGTACCTCTTCGGTCCGGGCAAGGCCAACGAGCACACCGACCCGCACATCGTCGCTTCCTGGGGCGGCTTCGCGCCCGATCCCGGCCGCGACCCAGGCGACCCCGATGCCACCATGGTCCAGCTCCGCGACGCGCTCGACCTACACGTCGTCCGCTACGGCAAGCCGGTCACCCAGCACGTCTACCACCGGCCCGTGCGGGCGGACCCGACCGACCGCATCCTCAGCGACGAGGAGTGGGGCACCATCGCCCGCCGCATCGTGGCCGCCGCCGGGATCGCACCAGACGGCGACCCGAACGGCTGCCGCTGGATCGCCGTGCGCCACGCCGACGACCACATCCACATCCTCGCGACCGTCGTCCGGGCGGACCTCACGCAGGCCCGCCTGCGCGGTGACCAGTACCGCGTCGAGACCGAACTCACGAAGATCGAACGCGAGTACAAGCTCAAGGACCTCTCCGACACGCGCACCCGCGAGTACCGGGATGCGATCCCCAAGCGCGCCAAGGGCGCGGAGTTGCACAAGGCCCAGCGCCTCGGCCAGGAGGGCACCGACCGCGACCGGCTGCGAACCGCCGTACGCCAGGCCCTCGCCGGGGCCGCGGACGAGGAGGAGTTCACCGCCCGGCTCACCGCGGAGGGCGTGCTCCTCGCCATGCGCCGCGCGCCGTCCGGCGACGTGACCGGATACAAGTTCGCCCTCCCCACCGGCGACGAGAGCGGACCGATCTGGTTCTCCGGCAGCAAGCTCGCCTCCGACCTCACCCAGCCGAAGATCCAGGCACGCTTCACCCTCGGCATCGACGAACCCGCCTTCCCCACGCCCGACCCCCGCACCTGGCCCGCTGACGGCCGCCACCGAGCCAGCACCACCATCGAACGCGCCTACCTGGCCTTCGACGACGACCAGGACGCCGCGCGCGCGGAGGCGGTGATCCGGGGCGGCCTCGAAGTCCTCGACACGCTCGCCGCCACCAGCCCGACCCTCAGCAGGAAGGAACTCCACCAGGCCGCACGAGCCCTGGAGTACACCCGCACCGCCCACACCCGCGCCGCCGGCGCAGACCTGCGCGCGATGCGCTCCGCCGCCCGAGAACTCCTCCACGCCGGACCCGCCACCGGCCGGGGCGAGGACGGCACGGCCGCCGCCACGGCCCTGACCAGCCTCGTGCTGCTCGCCGTCGTGATCGCCAAGTGGCACGCCGCCCAAGGCCACCGCCACCAGGCCGACGCCGCCCGCACGGCGGCGGGACACCTGCGCGCCGCCTACACTCGGCACGCGGCCAAGCCGATCGCCCACCTCACCCTCGAAGGTCAGCTCCTCCCGAAGCCCGACCACGACCGGCAGGCCGACGCCGTCCGCCGCGCCCTGCCCGCCGACCAGGCCACCCGGCTCCTCGCCGAGGAGAACTGGGCGGCCCTCGCCGCCACCCTCGCCCAGGCCGAGGCCGCCGGCCACAACCCGACCACCCTGCTCACCAACGCCGCCGGGCACCGCGAACTCGCCACCGCCGACTCACCCGCCGCTGTCCTCACCTGGCGCATCCGCCGCGACGCCAACCTCCCCGCCCCCGCACCGGCCGCAACCCCCGACGAACTGCGCACCAGGGCCGCCCGCGCCCGCACGACCAGCCGCACCACCGGCACACCGGCTACCCCGGTCATCACACCGCCGGCGCCGGTCGCACCCGACCAGGTGCGCCGAACGCGCTGACCACCCAGGTGGGCGGGTGCGGAGCCTCCGCCCCCGCCCACCAGCCACCGATCCTGCCCAGCTGGACGTCACCCGTCCGCCGCCGCCGAAGCAGAACCCAGCCAACAAAGCAGACCGCCGGGACTTCCCGAGGAATCCCGGTGGCCGGAGCGCCACAACTACCCTGCAGCAAGGTGACGGTGTCGATTCGATGTCCTTCGCGCTGGGAGGGATCCATTCCGGCAGCGCACGTCGTATGGTCCCTTGCTGCCCCGCTGCCGACCCGAAGGGACCGCATGACCGACTACGACCACGACTTCTACAACCCCGCCCCCGAACCCGCGCGTGCCGTCATCCGCGCCGTCCCGCACCCCGCCGAGCTCAACCCGCGCGGCATCACCATTACCTGCACCGGTTGCGGCGCCCGCCGCGACTGGCTCCTCCTCGCCGTCCACGACCAGATCTTCGTCCGCTGCCGCTGCGCCCACGAATGGCGCGAGCCTGACCTCACCCGGGCCGACTTCGACCTGCACTACGTCGAACCCGAGCACGAGTGGGACGACTTCGACACCGCCATGAGAGCCCTCGCCTTCGACGGCCTCCTCGCCGGAACGACCTGGAACCTGGACTGAGGTCCACGCCGCACCCGCCGCTGTTCACCTCCGACGCCTGTCGCGTCACGCCCGGACGACCGAGGGCAGCAGGGCACACAGGCGGCGCTTCGACTACCGGCGGAGGTCGACCCGGATGACGGCGCGCCGACCGTTGGTGCGCCACGGCGTCCCGGCGCCGTCGAGCTGAGCGACGACGCCACGAGGTGGGCGCCCGGGACATCGACGGCGATCGAACGCGCCCACCCTCCGAGGTTCACGAACCGGCTGAGATGCCGAACCGTGCGCGAGTCCCAAAGGTGCACGGAGCCGTCGCCGCCGCTGACCACAATGACCGCCACCGAACCCTCACAGGAGCCCGCCTACGCGGCGGGCTCCAGCACCAGTAGCAAATGCTGCGCTGGTGAGAGCGATCAGGCCGCAGCAGTGAGTTCCCGTGCCCGTTCGGCGAAGTCGACCACGAGACGGTGACCGCCGAACGGCTCCATGCGGCGCTGGAGGTCCTGAACGGCCTCAATGGCGCGGGAGGACTGCACCTGCTTGGTGAGCGAGAGAGTCCGTACACCGGCAGCGTGCGCGGCTTCAAGGTCATTGCGCTGCAGGTGCGATACGGCCAGTGCCGCCTGGGACATCGCGCCGCGCCGGGCACGCTTCTGCTGCCTGGCGTGATCGATGGAGAGGCGGGCGTGCTCGGCCGCGTGGTCGGGCTGGCCGAGGTCGCGGAAGGTGTTGGCGTGCTCGCCGTGGAGGTAGGCGGCGTCGATGAACTTCGCCCACTCGGGGTCCTCGTCCGGCTGGACCCGCTCGAAGGCGGCCTCGGAGCGGATGACGGCCTGAGCGGCGCCGACCTTGTCGCCGAGCTTGGCGAGCGCGCGAGCTTCCAGCGCCCAGAGATCGGCGAGGCAGGCGGGCGAGGAGACCCCGGAGAGTCCGGCCCGTCCGGCTTGGGCGAGGCGGCGGCCCTCCTCAGGATGGCCGAGAAGGGTGGCCTGGTCGGCCATGCCGGCCAGCACGTGGGCGCCGAGCGCGGGGTTGTGCGACTCCTCGGCGAGGCGGAGGGACTGGATCAGATAGCGCTGGGCGGTGCCGTGTTCGCCGTTGTCGTAGGCCATCCAGCCGAGGAGGTACGTCTGCTCGGCGGCGGCCTCGCACAGCGCCTGCCGAACCTGCTCGGTGTAGGTGCGGCGGAGGAGCGGGTAGACGTGAGCGTTCATGTACTGGGCGAGCGCGAGCCGGCCTGAGCCGCCGCCCTGGAAGATGTCCATCTGCTGGAACGCGCCGAACATGTTCCGGACAGCCGTCACGTCTTCCAGCCGTACCTGTGGTCCGGGAGCAGGGGACTGGTCCAGCGTGCTCAGCAGCCAGTCACGCGATGGTCCGACGCCGGCGACAGCGGCGAACGGTGCCATGGCCAGGAACTTGCGACGGTCCACGTCAGCTCTCCCCAGGTTGGTGACGGCTTCCACGGTAGCCGCGTACGAGGAGTTGTACACCAGTGAGCGATCGGCGGACGGGGCGTCTGCGAGGCCGAGATCGTAGGTGGTGACCCGGTAGCCGAGTTCGGCGGAGAACACGTCAGCCAGGATGTCCGGCACCGGCTGGCGTGGAATCTCGCCTCCCACCCAACGACGGACGCTCGTCGTGTCCGGCGCGATGTGAGGCTGGCCCCACTCCTTCGCCTTCGCACGAACTCGCCTGCTCAGCTCGCCCCGGCTGATGCCGGACTGCTCCAGCAGCTGCTCGAGTTTGGTGTTCACCGGTTTCATCGCCAAGGCCCCCAGCACGATCGGTAGCGGAAGTAACACCCTTCGACACCCCCGCCGACATTACTCCCGATTACTCAACGGCGGTTACCTGGTTGCCCGAAGTGATCTGCACCGCTTGAGGAGTACTCAGCCATGAGGACCGAGAGCACAGCAACTGACGTAACGTCACTCGGTTCTCCGGATGCCTGCCTCAACGCAGGGGAATCGAGCGACCCACCCGAGGTCGCGAAGTCGACCGGGGGGAGGTGGTACCGCATGGGCCTCCCCCTGGTCCAGCCCGAGCACATGGAACCGGTACGCGAGATCATCCGCGCGCACCTGCGGCTCTGGCGCAAAGCCGAGTTGAGCTTCATCGCCGAGCTCGGCGTCACGGAGTTGCTCACCAACGTCTACAAGCACACCCGCGGTGACTGCGAGCTCGTTCTGTCGGAGACGGACTCCGGCGTCTTCGTCGGGGTCAGCGACTCCGACGTGACCCTTCCGGTGATCCGGGAGCCGTCCGACGACGAAGTCGGCGGACGAGGGCTGTTCCTGCTCGCGGCCATGGCGGATGGGTTCGGCACCGAGCTGTGTAGATCAGGCAAGCAGGTCTGGTTCCGGCTCGGCCCCGAGGCATCAAGGCCCCACCAGGAGGAGAGCGCCGCATGACGTCGGCACCCACCCTGCCTGTCGCGCCGCCTGGAGGGCTCGGCATGACCCAACCCGGCGTGCTCTACCGGTGCACCTCGTACTTCGACGTGCATGGCACCGAGCTGGCCCAGCTCTTCGACTGGGAGGTACTGCCGAATGCGGAGGCCGCGTACAAGCGCCTGCGGCGAGCCGCTGCCGGCGTCAGCCAAGCACTGAGCCGAAGCACGGACGCCGAGCTTCGAAGGTGGCTGGGCGACCACACCGTCCTTCCGTCCGTGGCTAGGGCGATCGACGGCGGCGGTGGCTACGAACTGGAGCTGTGCGGCACCGGAGTCCGCATGGTGCTCGCCGTTCATCGCATCACCCTGCTGCCTCTGCTGAGTAGACGTCACTTCAGCTGCCCGGCGCTCGCCCTGCGAGGTCGGCGGCTCTGGGCGGACAGTCGCGACAGCGCTGGCTGACCCGGTCACCCCGCGTATCGCGGCGTGCGGCAGAGCTCGGTTCTGACGCCTGTGCGTGCTCGACGCTGCCTTCCACGCCTCACCACTGAGTCAACGACGTGCCGGTGCGCGCCCGAAAAGCCCCTAATGCCCTACAAGAAGCTGATTCGAATGGAGACCCCATGCCCGAGTCCGTGGTGAAGCCCGGTCTGCCGGACCCGCCGTCCGGCTACCGATATCTCGACTTCTTGGGCGGCCCCAGCCACCTTGTCCGCGAGGACACCTGCCGGGGCTGCTTCATGAACCTCGCCGAACGAGAGCTGCCCGACATCCTCGCCCCCGTGTACGACGACGGCGTCATCACCGTCAGGCAGGACGCAGAGTGGGCCGTGCCCGGCTTCATGGTCGTCGGTGTCCGTCCGCACATCGGTGCTCTCGACGAGATGGACCTGCCGCTGGTGGAACGACTCGGGCGGGTGACGCACTCCGTCCGGCGGGCCATGCGCGAGCGGCTGGGTCTGGCGGCGGTGCAGATGTACCAGGAGGAGAAGCTCGACCGGCCGCATTTCCACGTGTGGATGCTCCCGCTGTGGCCGGACACCATGGCGGCCCACCGCATCAACCCGCGGATCTACGAGTCCAACATCGCCCGCTATCTCACCCTCTTCACCCTCGAATCCCACGAGGCGGAGATCCGCCGCTGCGCGGACGAGGTGCGCGACTTCCTCACCGGCGTACCCGTGCTTGGCGCTGACCCGCGCGCCTGAAGCCGAGCGAACCTCGCCCACGGCCGAACAGCCGACGTTCCCGGCTACGGCCGTCGCGCCCAACTGCCGCAGGCGGCCCGTCGCAACGGCGGGCCGCCGTATCGAAAGGAGATCGAACGAATGCGTATCGCACATGTCGCCCCCTTATGGGAGAGCGTCCCTCCCCGGGGCTACGGGGCGGTCGAGTCGCTGGTCGCTGACCTCACCACGACCCAGGTCCTCGACGGGCACGACGTCACCGTATTCGCCTCCGGCGATTCCAAGGTGGCCGGCAACCTCCACAGCATCGGTACGACGGCTCTGCACGCGGACCCGAGTGTCAGCGAGCCCGAGGTCTACCGCATGCTCCAGCTCCAGGAGGTCCGCGACCGCGCCTCCGAGTTCGACGTCATCCACTCGCACGTCCACTCCAACACGGGGTGTATGGCGATCCCGGCGCTCCACGGACTGCGAACCCCGGTGGTCCACACCGTGCACTGCTTCTTCAACGAGGACAACACGCCGCTCTTCCGCCGGTTCGCCGCCGAGCGCTACGTGGCGATCAGCAGAGACCAGCGCTCTCACCTGCCGGAACTCAACTACCTCCGCACCGTCCACCACGGCATCGACGTGGCAGCCTTCCCCTTCGGCACCGAGGCCGCCGACTCGTGGCCGTACCTGGTGTTCCTCGGCCGGATCCGACCCGAGAAGGGTGTCCACGTCGCCATCGAGGCGGCGCACCGCGCAGGACTGCGCCTGAAGATCGCCGGCCGGATCAAGCCTGGTGACCGGGCGTACTTCGAGCAGCAGGTCCGGCCACACGTGGATGGCGACCAGGTGTCCTTCCTGGGTGAGCTCGACTTCCAGCAGAAGGTCGCCCTGCTCGCCGGCGCCGCTGCCACCCTGATGACCTCGCTCATCCCCGAGCCGTTCGGGCTCGTGCCGATCGAGTCGATGGCCTGCGGCACACCGGTTGTGTCGCTGCGCGCCGGGGCCGCCCCCGAACTCGTCCGGGACGCCGTCACCGGCTTCCTCGCCGACAACGCCCAGCAGATGGCCGACGCGATCCGCCGCCTGCCCGCGATCGACCGCGCCAGCTGTCGCGCCCACGTGGCCTCGGAGTTCTCGATCCGCCGGATGGCGGACGGCTACCAAGCCGCCTACCTGATGGCCATGCAGGGCTGATCCGCTCGGCTTCGCACTGCTCAACTCACCTCCCCACTAGCGCCAGTGAGGCATCATGCGCAGTGTCATCCTCAGCGCGGGCAAGAGCTGCTTCGTGGCCTGCCCCGGCTGCTACAACTACTTCGGCCGCACGATCACCGAGACGCCCCAAGTTCTCAGGTTCGCGGCCGGCTTACGCGACCGGTTCGGCATCGAGAAGATCACCGTCGGAGGCGGCGACCCGCTCACCCGGCCGGACATCGTCACGTTGCTCACGGGCCTCCACGACCTGGGCCTCCAAATCCACCTGGACACCGTCGGCACCGCTTTCCTCGGCGCGGCCCGAATCCGCTTCATGGGCACGGGCGCCGTCGAGCAGGTCGCCGCCGATGATGTGGCCGCCGTCAGCGACCTGATCGGCATCCCGCTCGACGGAAGCACCGACGCCGTGCAGCAGCAGTTCCGCCGACACGCGACCGTCGCCTCGCAGCTGGCGGTCTTATCCCTCCTGGAGAAGGCTGGAGCCCGGATCTGCGTCAACACCGTCGTCCACTCCGGCAACACGGGTGACATCGCGGCGATCGCCGGCCTGCTCAGCGGATTCGTCGGCATCGTGGAGTGGCAGCTCTTCCAGTTCATGCCGATCGGGCCCTTGGGTCACCGGAACCGCGAGCGCTACCTGATCAGCGAGGGCGACTTCCAGCACGCCGTTGCCATCGCCCGTGACAACGCGCCCGGACACGTCAGGATCGCGGCCAAGAGCGCGGGCGGACGCAAGCACCGTTACCTGCTGATCGACTCCGCCGGCCTCGTGTGGACGCCGGAACAGTCGCAGGAGACCGTTTGGCACAGCGAGGACGCCAACGACCGTCGGCACCTGATCGGCAACGTCAGCGATGCCGACATCCTCGACCGCCTGGCCGCGCTGGAGAACGCTGTCACGGAGGTCCCGGCATGACGGCCGCCGACCTGCTCGTCGTTGTCGCCCACCCCGACGACGAGACCCTGCACTGCGGCGGGCTTCTCCACCGCACCGCCCTTCGTCGCGGCACAACGGTCACCGTCACCCTGACCCGCGGAGGCGCGGGGAGGACACTCGGCATGTGCACCGAAGAGGACCTTCCCGCCGTTCGTGAACAGGAGTTGCGTCGCGCCGCCGAGGCGCTCGGAGTCACCTGCGCTGAAGTGCACGACCTTCCCGACGGCAGCCTCAGCGACCACGAGGACACCGGGACAACTCTCGTTCTGGAGGCGCTGCGTCGCTGGAAGCCCCATCGAGTGGTGGCCTTCCCACCAAACGGGATGAACGGCCACCCGGACCACCGCGCCGCACACCGGATCGCCCTCGCTGCGCTCGACCGCTACGACGCCAGCCCGGATGTGCTCCTGGTGACCAGCACGATCCAGTACACCGAACCGGCCAGACCAGGCTTCCTCGACCCCAGGCAGGTCGAGGCGATGCGGCTACCACCGACCCTGCGGATGCAGTTGGGCGATGCCCTGGAGACGAAGCTGCGCGCCATGGGCCACTACGAGACCCAGGCGCGCAGCGTCGCGAAGATCCTTCGCTGCTACCCGGAGACGCTTCTCACCGAGGCGTTTCACCGGGTGTCCGGCTGACGATCCGACGGCTCACACAGCGGCGGTCAGCAGCTTGCGGACGTGCTCCACCGCCTCGGCCACCGGCACGGACTGGGTCTCGCCGGTGGCCCGAGTGGTGACCTCGACCGTGCCGTCGGCCAGGCCGCGGGCGCCGACCGTGATCCGGTAAGGAATGCCGACCAGTTCGACGTCGCGGAACTTCACACCGGGTCGCTCGTCACGGTCGTCCAGCAGGACGTCGACCCGCTCGCCCTGCAGCTGCCGGTACAGGCCCTCGGCGGCCTCGACCACCTTCTCGTCGCCAGTGCCGAGCATGACGACGGCCACCTCGAACGGGGCGACGGAGACGGGCCAGATGATGCCCTTGTCGTCGTGGTGCGTCTCCACAATGGAGGCCAAGGCGCGTTCCACGCCGATTCCGTAGCTGCCCATGATCGGGATGACGCGCTCGCCGTCCTGGCCAAGCACGGTCACGCCGAGGGTCTCGGTGTACTTGCGACCGAGCTTGAAGATGTGGCCCACCTCGATCGTGACCACTACCTCCAGCGGTGTGCCGCACTCGGGGCAGGGCTCGCCGGCGGTCACCTCGCGCAGATCCGCCCACCGCTGCACCGCGATGTCCCGCTCGACCGACACGCCGCGCAGGTGGACGCCGTTGGTGTTGGCGCCGGTGGTCATGTCGGTGCGGCCGCGGAGGGCTTCGTCCGCGAGGATGGGCAGCTCGGCGACGCCGACCGCGCCCAGGCTGCCGGGGGAGGCCCCGAACGCCGCCTGGATCTCCTCGGCGGTCGCGGGCCGCACCGCCGTGGCGGCGAGGGTGTCGATGAGCTTCTGCTCGACCAGGTTGTGGTCGCCGCGGACCAGGATCAGGGTCAGCTGGTCGTCGACCACGTACACCAGCGTCTTGATCTGCCGCTCGGCCGGCACATCGTGCTGGACGGACAGCTCTTCGATGGTGCGCGCGTTCGGGGTGTCGAACCGCTCGGGGGCGTCCAGGCCGGGGCCGTCCACCACACCGGGCAGCGTGGAGGTGGCCTTCTCGGTGTTCGCCGCGTAGTCGCATCCGGGGCAGCGGACTACCAGGTCCTCGCCGGCGTTCGACGGGCTCATGAACTCGACCGACGCGCTGCCGCCCATGCTGCCGCTGGACGCCTGCACCGGGATCGCGGGCAGGCCCAGGCGGGCGAAGATCCGCTCGTAGGCGGCCTTGTGCAGGTCGAAGGAGCGGTCGAGTCCGCCGGCCTCGATGTCGAAGCTGTAGGAGTCCTTCATGGTGAACTCGCGTACCCGAAGCAGGCCGCTCTTCGGGCGGGCCTCGTCCCGGAACTTGGTCTGGAACTGATACCACATCTGCGGTAGGTCCCGGTATGACTTCAGCTCCTGCGACAGGACGGTGAAGATCTCCTCGTGCGTCATGCCGAGCGCCAAGTCCGCACCCTTGCGGTCCTTGAGCCGGAACATCTCCTCGCCCATCACCTCCCAGCGGCCACTGCGCTGCCAGATCTCCGCCGGGTGGAGGGCGGGCAGGATGAACTCCTGGGCGCCGATCGCGGTCATCTCCTCGCGGATGATGTCCACGATCTTGGCGCGGACGCGCACGGCCAGCGGAAGCAGGGAGTAGTGGCCGGCCATGAGTTGCCGGACGAACCCTCCTCTCACCAGCAGGCGGTGACTCACCGCATCCGCGTCCGCCGGGTCCTCCCGGAGAGTGGGCACGTACAGCTGGGACCAACGCATAGGACCGGAGACCGTCCTCTCGGTGAAACTGCGGAGTGTCGCGGCGGCGCTCACGCCGACATCACGACGGGGAACGCATTCTAGTGGCGGAGCCCTGCCCGAATCGCTCCGTTTTGAGAAGCCCAGGTCAGAGACCACATGCAGAACGGCATCCCTGACGACACGAACGGAGGCCGATGGCCGACACTCCGGATGAGACGCCTCGCAGCGATCAATCCGTCGACGCCATCCGCCGTTACTACGACACTCTCGGTGAGGGAGAGCACGACCGGCTCACCAAGGATGTCGCCGGCCGAGTCTCCTTCGAGATCCACCGCCGCTTCCTTGCCCCGTATCTGATTGCAAATCAGCGAGTGCTGGAGGTGGGCGCGGGCCCAGGCCGCTTCACAACCGTGCTCGCCGAACACGGCGCCCGCGTAGTGGTCACCGATATCTCGCCCGTCCAACTCCACCTGAACGAAGCCCACGTCGCTGCAGCGGGTTTCGAACGCGCCATCGAAGCACGCCACACACTCGATGTCCGCGACACGAGCCGCTTCCCTGACGCCACGTTCGACATGGTCCTCGCCTACGGAGGCCCGCTCTCGTACGCCTTTGAGCAGGAACGCGAGGCCCTCGCCGGCCTCCTCCGCATCGTGAAGCCCGACGGCATCGTGGTCGCCTCGGTGATGTCCCTATGGGGAAGCTGGCGAGCCCGCTTCCCCGGCGCCACTCAACTCGCCATCCGCTACGGCACCGACGTCACGGACGCCGTCATCCGAACCGGCGACCTGCGCCACGTACCCGGCATGGTCCACGTCTGCCGCATGTTCACCTGGGAGCAACTCACCACCCTCGTCATCGAATGCGGCGGCGAGATCCTCGCGGGATCGGCGAGCAACTGGGCGAGCCTCGAAGACCCAGATGTCCTGGCAGGTATTGAGGAGTCCCCGCAGCTCTGGGAGCGATTCCTCGCCTACGAGGCCGCTGCCTGCGCCAGCCTCGGTGCCCGCGATGGAGGCACCCACATCCTCGTCGCGGCTCGGCGACGCGGCTGAGTTCCCGGACGGGACAGCCACCAGGAACCCATCGCTCGGGCACTCGCCGGGGCAGCCATACTGGCGCCGTGGCAGGAACTCGACGTCGGTGCCACGGAACGAGCCTGGCGCCACTACGAACTGGGCAACAGGACGAGGCCATGAATTACCGGCGTCAGCCGCGGCTTCTGGCCAATCGCACGGGGTCGGCCCGCCAACGCGCCCGAATCGACCAACTGGTCGGTAAGTTCGAAGCATCGCGGTGAGGGCGGTGATCTCCTCGGCTATCACTGCCTGCGGGAAGCCAAGACGTGCAGGAGCGCCACCAGGGTTCCCGAACCCATGAGCTTCCCCTCCGCCATGAGCATCGGGATCTCGGACATCGGCACCCACGCCACGTGGCCGGCCTCCTCACCGTCCTCGGGCGCGCCCACGAGGGTCGCCCCCTGGCCGACGAACACCTCGTGCGGCGAGTCCACCATGCCGACCATCGGCTGGAACGTAACCACGTGGTCGAGGTGATCCGGCCGCCAGCCGGTCTCCTCCTCGACCTCGCGCAGCGCAGCCCCCAGACCGTCCTCTCCGGGATCGACGACGCCACCAGGAAGCTCCCAGCCCCAGGACTGCGGCACGAAGCGGTACCGCCAGAGCATCAACACACGATCATCGGCATCCAGCACCGCAGCTATGGCCACGCGCTTCAACCGCACGACGTGATGCTCGAAGCGCGCCATGCCAGGCGGCTCAACGTCCACGAGCGCCAGCTGTACCCATGGGTTGTCATAAACCACGCGGTCGCCGTAGATCTTCCACGGCTCGAGCCCATCGGCCTGAGTGCCCATCAGCAATCACATCCTGCGAAGGCGGCAGTGGGCATAGTTGACCACACCTGCCGAGTGGCGGCGCACGTTGAGCGCTGTGAACCAGCCTCGTTCGTGGATGATCGCCCTCACGCTGGTCGGCGGGAGTCTCCATTGCATGGTGGCCGCCGAGTGCGCCGACCCGGTCGTGGCTGTGTTCGGGGTGAGTCCGGTTCCCCAGAGCTTCGCGGCCAATCTGGAGAAGCCGCTGCTTGGTCCTGGTTGTCCTCACCAACCGCGTCGGCAACCGAGCGGACTTCCGGCGAAGCGTAGAACCTTTCGGCGGGCCTCGTCGACCTTCTACCTCAAGGCAGGCCGGAAGATCGGCCGTATCGACGTCTGACCAGTGTTTGGGGTGGTGGGGCCTGGCCCCACCACCCCAAACACTGTCGAGTCGAGGTCTAACCCGCTACTCAGATGACCCGCGTGGAGAGACGTCCGTCAGCCAGCGGCTTCGACAGCTTCGTCCTCGCTGACAAGCTCGTCCGGGTCCACCCCGAGGGCTTCCGCGATGGCCTCGAATTCGGCCAGCGCGGCCTTCAGATCCTCGACAATCTCCTGGGCGATCACGCCGGGCGGCAGCTGGCTGTCCGCGTCGTCCAGTGCCGGGTCCTTAAGCCAGGTGATATCGAGGTTGACCTTGTCACGCGCGATCAGCTCGTCGTAGGTGAAGGGCTTGAACCGCCCCGACTCAAGCTCCGTACGCTCGATACGAGGCCTGCCCGGCAGGTACCCGCGGACGAACTCCTGAAGGTCGGCTCGGCGAAGGGGCCGGGTCTTCAAGGTGAAGTGCTTGGCAGTGCGCAGGTCGTAGACCCAGGTGACGGTGGTGTGCGGCTTGCCGTCGGTCCGCGGGGCCTTCTTGTCGAAAAACAGGACGTTCGCCTTGACGCCTCCGGCATAGAAGATCCCAGTGGGCAGCCGAAGGATCGTATGCAGGTCGAAGTCCTGCAGCAGCCGGCGCCGGATCTTCTCGCCCGCCCCGCCTTCGAAGAGAACATTGTCGGGCAGTACGACGGCGGCTCGGCCCTCGATAGCCATCAGCGACATGATGTGCTGCAGGAAGTTGAGCTGCTTGTTGGTGGTGCTGGCACGGAAGTCGTCGCGGTCGTAGGAGATATCCTCCCGCTCGGACTTCCCGTCGGTACCGATCACCGTGATCGCGGACTTCTTCCCGAACGGCGGGTTCGCCAGGACGAGCGATGCGTGACGCGACGGCTTCTTGGCGAGGGCGTCCTCGACCTTAATCAGCGAGGGGCCATCGCTGTGACCGATGCCGTGGAGCAGCATGTTCATCGCCGCGAGGCGGGCCGTGCCGGGCACCAGCTCAGTCCCGAAGATGTTGGTCTCGAGGTCAAGCCGCTGCTCACGAGACATGCTGCTGCCGTAGTGCTCGCGGATGTATTGCCGAGCGGCGATGAGGAATCCGCCCGTGCCGCACGCCGGATCGGTGATCGTGTCCTTGAGCGTCGGCTGGGTCACCTCAACCATCGCATCGATCAGCACACGAGGGGTGAAGTACTGGCCAGCACCAGTCTTGGTGTCTTCGGCTCCCTTAGCGAGGAGGCCCTCGTACGCGTCGCCCTTGAGGTCAGTCCCGGTACCGGTCCAGTCCTGGCCGCCGATTAGATCGACGGCGAGCTTCTGCAGCAGCGCGGGCTCGGTGATCCGGTTCTGTGCCTTGGCAAAAATCGTTCCGAGGGTCGTTCCAGGATGCTTCGCAAGCTCGGTGAGGGTGCTGCGGTACTGCTCCTCCAGAGCGACGCCCGTCTTAGAGACGAGCGCCTGCCAGTCGTACTCGGCCGGGACGATGCGCGCAGCGGAGGGATCGTCGGCGAATGGGTCGGTGGCGATCTCGTCGGCCATCTTGAGGAAGAGCAGGTACGAGAGCTGTTCGACGTACTCGATGGTGGAAAGGCCGTTGTCACGCAAGACGTTGCAGTAGTTCCAGAGCTTGGCTACCAGAGCGCCGGTCTGGGCGGAAGCGGCGGTGGTCATACGTCGAACTCCTGCTGGGCGGTGGTGGTGCGGGCGCGCTGGGGGACGCGTCGGCGAGCTGGCTTGGCGGTAACAACCTGACGCTCGGCCGCGACTCGGACGAGCATCACGTCTGCCGGCTCGTCGCTGGGATCTTGGTGAACGAGTTGGCCAGAGAAGGCTTGCGTGAGGAGGGCGCGGCGGAGGGAAATGCATCGCAGGCGGGATCGCGCGACTAGCCCTGACACGTTGTCCATTACCGAAAGGTCGTCCTCGATGCGTTCGACGATCCGCTGCTGGTCGGCTGGAGGTGGAACAGGCAAAGGAAACTTTTTAATCTTCGAGAGGCTGATAGATGCGAGGTTCACGCTCTGCTTCCCGTTGTGCTCGAACCAGATTCCTGAACCGTTGGCGTACCAAGAGAGGAGCTTGGGATTGATCTCATTGGCCAGCACGCGGGCCCTGAACACATGGTTCTGATGGATGGCTGTCGGAATTTGCCCTTCCCACACCCAGCCGCGACCGAGCTTATCGCGGTCCCCGCCCTCGTTCATGAGTACGTCACCAGGCTGAAGCGCCAGCGCCTCCGCCTTCTGCACCGGTACTCTGATTACAGAAACCTCACCCAGATCCAGTCGCCCACGCTGGACATTGGCGACTCGGAGGTAGGGGACCTCGGGCAGTTCCGGGTCACTCTGCTTCTTGCTGTCCTTGGTGACGCCGCCAACGACTTCAGCCACATCCTCCAAGCGGCGCCACTGCCATTCGCGCGGGACACGCGGAAGGTTTTCATCGACAGTGCCAGCAGGGGTGGGGAATTCAGCCGCATCCGCGTCCGCGCCTACCGTGTACCCGAAGGTCGGATTGGAAAGCGTATTGCGGAGACCCCGAAGGCGAACGGAACAACGCTCCACCAGTGCTTTAGCTGCATTCAGGCGCGACAGATGGTCATCAATCGAGTCAACGATGCGCTGCTGTTCTGCAAGAGGCGGAAGGGGGATGTGAACCCGCTTCACTTTCGTGGTGCTCAGCGTATACAGGCCGCTCGTGGACTGTGCCACATTGAAAAGCTCAGCCGAAACAACCGGGGCATTCCACACAGCTTCGAGGTATTCGGAGGAAACCGCAGGGCCTGGACGGACTCGAATGAGGTGATTCTGGTGCACGGCATCTTTGATTGCTCCACGCCATCTTGCCGCTCGGCCAATCTGCTGGGGACTGCCGTTGCCTTCGACTACGAGCAGGTCGCCCACTTCGAGGCGGTACCGATCGATCTCGCCATCGAACAGTTCAACCTCATGCACCTCGGCGAGGTCTAGTGACCCTCGGCCTACATTCGCGACCCGAAGGAAGGGAAAAGCATTCTTGACAGGTCGGCGCTTTTGCTGCTTTTGAATTCCGCCACTAACCTCGGCAATGTCGCCAATCGATACCCATGACCACCCCTGAGGCAGCGGGCTCTGTTCTTCGTTCTTGCTCACGCCAGTTCCTGGTTCAGTTCCGTCAGCAGCTTCCGAGCAGCTCCGGGATCGCCGCCGAAAGCGGCAATAAAGCCGCGACTTCCACCGCGCTCGGTGAAAGGTTCGTGCCGAAGAGCCCCTACCTCAACACCGACATCGCTGGCCACGCGGTGGCAGATCCGTTCCAGCCACCACATCTGCTCGTCGCTATACCGGGCGCCGGCCTGCTGCTGCCGTAGCAGCCAGCCTGCGAAGCGTTCCCCGACCGACGTGCGGTAAGGCCGGAGCTCACTGTCTGCCCCTAGCTCGAAGCGGATTAGCGAGATCAGGTCAGGAATACCCGCCGTCTGACCAGGTTGCGCTACGGCACGGCCCAGGTCCTCGTACGCCTGCCAGAGTATCTGGGGCGTCCAGTCGTACTGCGGGCGCTTGATGTAAGTAGCGAGCTCCCGCAGGGCCGCGTACGCGACGTCCGGTGCCACCCGCTTCTGACCGAGGGCGATCTCGATCGCGGTCAGCTCGTCGCGCTGCCTGTCCAACAGGCTGTGCCAGTCGGATACGTACTTCTGTGCTCGCTCCTCACGAGGAACCTCACGGAGGGTCGTGATGGTGGCGACGGTCACCTCGTCGATCGTCAGGTCTTCCTGGCGCCGTATCCCCATGATGACCCTGCGGAGTTCGGCATTCGCCAGCGGAATGGTCGCGTCAAGGATCAGCTGTCGCGCCGCTGCCGGCCCATCTCTCAGCAAGACCCGCTCTTGGCGCTCCGGATCGCACGCATCGGTCAGCCACCCGGTGATGGTCACCAGGCTGACGCCGCCTGCGGCGTGCGCGATCGTTTCGTGTTGTTCGTTCGTCAGCTGCCTGCCCAACCGGCCGAGTCGGCGCGCCAGCACCTCGGTCTCCTCGGCGCTGATCGCCTTGGAGGCAGCCTTGTCGAGCAGCTTCTGCAGCGACATCCCAGGAGCAGTGGGAAGCGGCCTGGCCTCCACCAACGGAGTGTCAGTGACTCCTGCGGCGTCGATGAGCAGGAAGCGGTCCTTCACCACGGGCGGGAAGGACTCGTCGGCGCCGGGCGTGACCTCGCTCAGCTCGGTCGGGTCAATCGACCGAGCTCCTCGCCCCTTCATCTGCTCGAACAGCACCGCGCTCTTGACCGACCGCATGAAGATGACGCACTCGAGCGCGCGCACATCGGTACCCGTGGCGATCATGTCTACGGTCACAGCGATACGGAGGCGCGGCGAGTTGCGCAGGTCGTTGATCAGCTCATCCGGGTTCTGACCACTCTCCCGGCTCTTGTATGTGATCTTCGCGGCGAAATCATCACCACGCCCGAAGACCTCCCGCGTCTGCTTGAGTACCTCCTCCGCGTGCGCTTCGCTGACCGCGAAGATCAGAGTCTTCGGGACCTCCTGTCGGCCGGGGAACCAGCCCTGCCAGTTGTCCCGGTAGGTCTGCAAGACCGTGCGGATGTCATCCTCGGCGATGACCGAGCGTCCGAGCTGCTGGCCCGAGTAGGCGAAGTCGTCCTCGAGCTCCTCCAGCCGCCGGCGCCGTGAAGCTCGGTCGAGTACGGGGACCGTCGTCCCCGCCTCGATGGTGGAGCCCTCCTTGTGGACGTCCGTCAGCAGTTCCACCACGTCGAAGTCGACGTTCACGCCGTCGGCGACTGCCTTGGCGAAGGAGTAGCTGGACACCAGGTTCTGGTCGAAGAAGCCCTTGGTCTGTGCTGTGGGAGTAGCGGTGAGCCCGACCAGGTGGGCATCGAAGTACTCGAGTACGCCACGCCACAACCCGTAGATGGACCGGTGGCATTCGTCGACCACGATCAGATCGAACGACTCGATCGGCACATCCGGGTTGTACACAACCTCGACAGGACGGCCGTTCTCGAACGCTTCATCGGCCGCATCCGCGCGGTCATCCGCCGCATCGTCGTCGACCAACGGCTGGCCGCGCAGCAGCGAATGCATCTTCTGGATGGTGCCGATGACCACCGAGGAGGTCTCTTGCAGCCCTGCCGCGCCTAGCCGGTCCACCCCGTACAGCTCGGAGAACTTCCGGCCGTCGTCCGGCGTGGTGTAGTTGCGGAACTCGGCGAGCGCTTGCCTCGCGAGGTTGTTCCGGTCCACCAGGAAGAGCACACGCTTCGCCTGCGAGTACTTGAGGAGCCGGTAAACCTCCGTCACCGCGGTGAACGTCTTACCGGCGCCGGTGGCCATCTGGATCAGTGCTCGCGGCCGATCCGCAGCGAGCGAGGTCTCGAGACCAGTGATCGCCTCGATCTGGGCAGGCCGAAGGCCACCGGTTTCCAGCGCCGGCATGGTCCGGAAGCCAGCCCGCAAGGTCGGCGCCTGCGGATGCTCGTCCGCGCGACGCATCCATGCCGCGATCGTCTCGGGCCGGTGGAAGGAGAAGACCTCGCGGGACCGTGCCTCCGGATCGATCCGGTTGATGAAGTAGGTCTCCGCGCCGGTTGTCGCGTAGCGGAAGGCGAATGGCTCACTCTCACGCCAAACCGCGAGCCGGAACTCCTTGAGTACCCCACGCGCGTAGCGGTCGTTCTGGGCCAAGGCGTGGCTCAGTGCCTCGCCCTCACGCTTGGCCTCGACCACACCGACGATAGAGCCGTCGACATACAGGACGTAGTCCGCGCGCCCGGTGGCCACCGTGAACTCGCGAACAGCCACGCCGCGGCCCGCAAGCGGGTTGAGGTCTTCGCGATCCTGGATCACCCAGCCCGCTTCGACGAGCATCCGGTCGATGACCTCACGGGCCTGGACCTCGCTCAGCGGCTTGGCCCGCTGAGCCCGCTCCACGATCGCCTCACGTGCCGCGCGCGCCACCGGCGCCGGCTGCTTGCGAGCCTGCTCGTAGTCCTGCTGCTGAACCTGGCGAAGTGCGGCGATCTCCCGCTCGAGCTGATCGATCCGAGAGGCGAGCTCGGCACGACTGGCTGCCGCGCTCTCGACGAGGGTCGCGGCCTCGTCCTGCGCGCGCTGTTCGGCCTCGGCCTGTGCCTGCCGGGACTCTGCCAGCTTCGTCCGGGACAGGGCGAGGTCACGGCGGTAGCTCTCCAGCTCGACGTGAAGCTTCGCGATCTCGGCCGGGTCGGTGACGCCCTGATCAGCGGTAGGAGCAGTCGGAGGAACGAAGGCGGTGACGGTCCGCTTGCCGGAGACGGCGAGGTGGAACCAGTTGCCCAGTTCGTAAGCGGTCTCGATGGCCTTGAGCGCACGGACCGTGTCGAACAGGTGCTCGTGGGCCGCGCGGTTCCTACTCCTACGCAGCTCATCGAAAGCGGTGCGCACCTGCGGGGTAAGGGCACCGATGCGCGTCAGAGCAGCCAGCCGATCGACCTGCCGGTCACCGTCGACCCGGAGGCCCACCCTCGTGACCAGCTCTTCGGTCAGGATCTCACCGAACTGGCCAGCTTGGACCAGAGCTGCGTTGGGGTTGGTGAAGACCGTGGCCTCCGCCAATGCGCCGTATAGCGCGAGCAGGGGCTGGTACTGGAAGAGCACACCGAAGTTCGGGGACCGTCGGGCAAGATCCCGAAGCCGCTCGTCCATATACTCCGTCCGTCCACCGCACGCGGGCGTGCCCATCCACTAATCCAGGTGCAGCGACCCAGACTACGCAAAAAGCGCGCCGCCCGTGTGCGATCCGAGGACCGGCGGGCTCGGAGCTGCGCTCTGCTCGCCGGTCCTGCCGCAGAGCCGTCCAATACGACCTCGCGGTGGAATCGATCACGCCATGACGCGTCGTACCGCACCTGCGCCGAACTCCGCGACGTAGATGTCACCCGAGTCTGCGACCGTGAGCTGGCTCGGCTTCCTGAGGCCGGCGGCCAGAGTCCTCACCCGCCCGTCCGTGAGGCGGAGCAACTTACCGTTCGCGAAGTCGCTCAGCAGGATCCCCTCACTGCTCCAGGCCACTCCGTTCAAGCCCGCCAGCGTCTGGCCTTCCAGTAGGTCCAGCGGATCACTGTCCGGCGTCTCGAGCTGGACCTCCCAGAGCACGTTCCGACCGTGCTGGCCGGGAGAGCAGAGCACGTGGAGCACGTCGCCCGCGTAGGACATGGCCACGGGCTGGCCGGGCACGGACCCGAGCAGCGTGGAAGTGCCGTCCATCTTCACCCGCTTCAGAGCACCTGTGAACATCGCCACGATCAGATCGTCGCCGTCCCAGATGAATGCCATCGGCGTGCCAGCCGGCCCTTCGGGGAGCCTGATCAGCTTGCTACTGGCGTAGTCGCTGCTGTGGTGGAGCACCAGAATTCCGGGACGGTCAACAAGCCGGAGGGCGAGCTCTCCGTCGGCTCGGGCAGCCATGGAACCCGATCCCAGGTTCCGCAGAAGACGGGAGGGAACTGCGGCAACCAGGCGGTAGACACCGTCCGAACCCACCCGCCACAGTTCTTGCCCCCGCGTGCTCACCATCAGTCCGTTCGGGGTCCAGGCGACACCAGCCACAGGAGGAAGTCCGGAGAGGAAGGTCGTGACCGTCCCGGTCGGATGCGCGGCGATCTCCAAGCTCGCTTCTGCTGTGCAACCGTCGTGGAGGCACCGGAGCACGCTCCTTCCCGGTCCCTTGGCGAAGACGGCTCCACCCTTGAAGACAGCGACCTTCTCGTTGCTGGACTCGACCTGGGGGTCATCGATGGGGGAGGTCCAGGTCGCGGTGCCGTCAGTGAAGTGACCCAGCACCCGCAGTGGAGTCTTGCCCTTGCCACGCAGCAGGAGGTGAGACGGCTCGATGCTGATCTTCATCAGACGCTCGGGGTGAGCAGGGGCGACCGGCTGACCGTCGAAGACTCCGTTGTCTTCCCACAGCCTGCGGAGGGGGTCACCTGGCCGGTTGCGCACCCAAGCGCTGCCGATCCCGTGGTCAGAGCCGGCCCAGTGCCAGGAGACGTAGTGACCCACTTGGTACGTCTCGCGCGTCGCCAAGATCCGCTCACCCGGGACGCCCGCTTCGAGAGTCGCGAGCCGCACGCCACCCAGATCCAGTTGGCGGTGCCCGGACTCATCGGCAAACAGCGGAATGTTCACCTCCACCACCCGGTACCAGTTCGTCTGACCGGGCGCGAGAGTGATCCACACCACGTGTGCGGGCCCTTGGCGAGTCCCGTCGACCAGGTGGATCCGGTGTTCACCAGCTGGCACGCCAGCGACGTCCACGGTCAACGTGCCCGTCTGGAAACTGGTCTTTTCGAGCTTGCGCTTCTCGTCCAGCCACACCTCCACTTGGCTGCCAGCTCTCTCCACCCACAGCGTGAGCGTGGTCCCCTGGTCATGGCG
This sequence comes from Kitasatospora sp. NPDC059462, assembly GCF_042749955.1. NCBI lineage: Bacteria > Bacillati > Actinomycetota > Actinomycetes > Kitasatosporales > Streptomycetaceae > Kitasatospora > Kitasatospora sp. NPDC059462. The sequence continues at coordinate 35,866 of NZ_JBHYUU010000024.1, forward strand.
GTACCCACGAACCGCGGGTGCCCGATCGACATCGCGGTCCAGCAGGTCGAGCAGCGAGCTCGCGTGAGCGAGGATCCGCAGGCACTCACGGCGCGATCGGCAGGGCAGCAAGGGCCGGTCCTTGTGGGATCGGTCCCCCTTGAACAGCCCGATCGCCCCGGCAAACAGTTCGAAGAGGCGGTCGGCGTCTCGCTCTCGATCTGAGATGCGGATACCGTCCTTCCTCTCCTTGAACGCGGAGCTGACGAGCTCGTTGCCGATGGCAGGACTCCCGATCCTCTGCTGCACCTCGTGCTCGAGCCGCCGGAAGGCAGCGAAGATGGCGTCGTCAAACCGGTCCGCCCTCAGCAACTGCGCGCACACTTCGACCACCTCCGGGCGGAGGAGCGTCAGATGGACGGCCAACTCCCCGTCCCCCGCTCCCGGCAGTGCAGGATGATCAGTTCCAGCCTTGGGGGCGGCGTGGGGCACTTGCGGCTCGGGCAGCCGGTGGGTGCTCTCCCCGTCCAGGAAGGCGAGCAGCCCCTCGACTCCCTGGACACTGCGGTACGGCCGAGTACCTCGCCGGTTCACGCTGAACTGCCACTGCCAAGGGCTGACCATTTGCCTGTTGCTCCCCCTCCACAGCTGTGGAAGCAGGTCTGCAAGAACGAACAGGCGGCCCATCAGCTCACGGGCGCGCGTGACTTCACTGGTCGGAGGAACAGAGTCCCCGCCGGCCGAGCTCAGTGGCAGCTTCAGGTGTGCAGCGAAGTCCAGGCTGGAGGCGACGAGGTCCTTCTCGGGATCAGCAGAGCTGTTCTGCTCCAACTCCACGGTCCACTTGACGAACTCACTCAGTCGGGCCAGATCGCCCGGGCCGCCTTGGCAGGCTGCCACTCCACGGAGAGTGAGCCGTACCTCGTCCTGGTCCGAATAGCCGTGAGCCTGCCATGGATCGGCAACGTAGCGGGAGCTGATCGCGACCAAGGCCGCCTGGGCGTCCTCGATGCCGAGGTCGCGGTCGGCCTTGAGGTCGACGGCCGTGAAGGTCGGCCAGGATCCTCGCTGTCCCATCAACTCGTACACGGTCTGGAGTAGAACCTGATCCTGGGAGTTCAGCACGTCGTCGGTCACGGCACGATTCTCGTGCGTGGGCTGGGGTCGGCGCACGGAGATTGTGTTGGAGGTTGCAGAACGTGCACCCCGGGTGCTGGGGATCCAGGGACAGGGCGACACGAAGATCGCGGAAGGCGAGCCAGTGCAACGCCTTGCTGGCGCAGTGCGGACTAGGAGCTGTTGAAGGTTCGGATCTCGCAGTGACCCAGTTCCGGGCTGGCGTCTCTGGTAGAACTCGGGGTCGTGGCGCGTTTTGACGTGACGGATGCCGAGTGGGCCTTGATCGAACCGCATGTGCCGGTGGCGGCCACCGGGCCGCTGCCCCGGCGGGTCCGGGAGCAGTTCAACGGGGTGTTGTGGCGGTTTCGTACCGGCAGCGGCTGGCGGGACGTCCCCGAGCGCTACGGAGCGTGGAGCACCGTGTACGCCCGCTTCCGGAGCTGGGTGGCCAGCGGGTTCTTCCAACTCCTGATGGACGAGTTGATCGCGGAGGCTGCCTCGCGCGGGGTGGTCGGGCTGACGCTGGTCAGCGTGGACTCCACGATCGTGCGGGCCCACCACGAGTCGTCCGGGCTGGCGGTCGCCGGCGAGACCCTGGATGCGCTCGAACAGGCCCTGACCGAGGAAAAGGGGGTTCCACTGCCGCGGCAGAAGGCCGTGTTGAGGGTGACGAGGCAGCGGGACCGGACGACACGTCCGACCCCGACCAGGTTCGTTCCCAGGCACGCCGTCGGCGCAAGGCCCGGGCCGCCAAAGCCGAACTCGGCCGGTCCCGGGGCGGGCTGAGCAGCAAGATCCATGCCGCTGTCGACTCCGCGGGCCTGCCACTGGCGTTCGTGCTGACCCCGGGCCAGGCGGCCGACTGCCGGCAGTTCCAGACCGTGCTCGACAAGATCCGGGTGCGCGGCCCGGTGGGCCGGCCACGCACCCGGCCGGACGCGGTGACCGCCGACAAGGCCTACTCTTCGAAGGCCAACCGCGCCTACCTGCGCAGACGCGGGATCACCGCGGTGATCCCCGAGCGGGCGGACCAGGCGGCCAACCGGAAACGGAAGGGCTCCGCGGGCGGTCGGCCGGTCACCTTCGATCCCGACCGCTACAAGCGGCGCAACCACGTCGAACGGTGCTTCCAGAAGATCAAGACGTGGCGCGGCCTGGCCACTCGATACGACAAGAGCCCGGAGAGCTACACGGCAGGCCTGCACCTCCGCGGATCGATCATGTGGTTGAAGTCACTGACCTCAACCACATGATCCGAACCTTGAACAGCTCCTAGCCGGTTGACGCCAATGCTGACGCCAACCGTCCGGAATGATGGCGTCCGGCAGCAGCCTTCTACGGACGACAGAAACGCCCAAAACGGGGCATCTCGACGCCCCGGCTTGGCCTGAAAAGCGGAAGGTCGCCGGTTCGACCCCGGCCCTGGCCACAGGTGCCTGAGAAGGCGGGAAGGCCCCGGAGAGATCCTCTCCGGGGCCTTCCGCGTGTCCGGGGCACGCCCGGCCTCCGCCCGGCCTCCGCCCGGGCTGCCGGGCGGGTCGGGCGTGCCCCGGTCCCGGGCGGTCAGCTGTCCAGCCACCCCCCGTCGGCGGCGATCAGCGAGCCGTCGGCCGCGTAGAGGCGCAGTTCGGCCGGGATGCCGCGCTTGGCGACGGCGATCCAGCGGGCCTCGGAGTCGCCGAGCGCGAGGATGGCCGGCTCGGCGGTGACGCCGTCGCGCCACCGGATCTCGGCCCGGGCGACGCCCGGGCCGATCAGTCCGGCCTGGGCCCGGGGGACGTGGAACAGCGGGTCGGCCTCGCCGTTCTTGGACTGGGCGCCCAGCCAGACCTTCGGGAACTGCTCGCCGGGGGCGTGCACGAAGCCCGCCGGGCCGCCCGGCGGCGCGATCAGGGCGTCGGCGGGAGTCGCCAGCCGCCGGCCGTCCAGGACGTAGTAGAAGACCACGCGGTCCGCGTCCGGGCGCCCGTACTGGTCGACGTAGTCCGCGGTCGGCGCCGCCCCGGTGTAGCCGGCCGAGGCGTCCTCGGCCCAGATCAGCCGGGCCTGCTCGTGGATCCGCTCCGCGCCCGGGGCCGGCCACAGGGCCGCGACGACGCTCCACGGCTTGCCGTCCACGGTGCCGGAGAGCACCTGGATCCGGGCCGGGTCCAAGGGGTCGCGGGGATCGTGCTGCGGGGCGGCCGCGGCGCCCGGGGCGGCGCCCGGCACCAGGACCGCCGAGACGCCGGCGGTCGAGACCGTGACCGCCGCGGTGCCGGCCGGACCGCCCGCTCCGCCGCCCACCCCGCCCTGCACCGCCGCGACGCCCCCCGCCACCGCGACCAGGGCCAGCGCCAGCGCCGCGCCCAGCGACGTCCGCCGCCGGGCCACCCTCCGCCGGCCGCCGGCCAGCACGGCCTCGTACGGCGCCGGGCCGCTCTCGACCGTCCCCGCCAGCCCGGACAGCGCCCGGGCCACCTCCTCGCCGCCCTCGGCCGCCGCGTCCGCGGGCGTCCCGTCGTGGTTCATGCCGCACCTCCGATGCTCGTCGTGCTGATGAGTGAGGAGAGCTCGCGCAGCTTGGCGATGCCCTTCGACGCCTGGCTCTTGACCGTGCCGACCGAGCAGCCCATCGCGGCGGCGGCCTGGGACTCGCTCAGGTCCTCCCAGTACCGCAGCACCACCGCCTGGCGCTGTCCGGGCGGCAGCGTGCCGAGGGCCGCCAGCAGGGCGGCCCGGTCGTCCAGCCGCGCGAAACCGTCCGGACCGGTGCGCTCCGGCACGGCGGTGACCAACTGCTCCGGCACCCGGCGCCGGAAGCGGCGGGCGTGCTCGTTGACCACGATCCGGCGCACGTAGGCGTACGGCTCGTCGGCCCGGGTGACCCTCCCCCAGGCGGCGTAGGTCCGTTCCAGCGCGGTCTGGACCACGTCCTCCGCCAGGTAGCGGTCCCCGGTCAGCAGGAACGCCGTCCGGATCAGACGTGGCCAGGCCCCGGTCACGAACGCGTTGAACTCCGCGTCCCGCTCGGCCTTCTTGGCTCCCATGAGCACCTCCTCACCCCACCAGAGCCCACGGCGGCCCCGGACCGTTGCCGGGAACGCCGACGGCCGGCCCGGGAGGACCGGCCGAACGGGCAGAACGGGAGGTCAGGGCCTCCGCGGACCGGATCAGCGGCTGTCGCCGGAGGCCCTGGTCATGATCTCCAGATTGTGGCCGCTCGGGTCCTCGAAGTAGGCGCCGCGGCCGCCGGGCCAGGCGTTCACCCGGCCGGGGTGGCGGTGGAAGGGGTCGGCCCAGTAGGTGAGCCCGCGCTCCCGGACCCGGCCGAGGACGGCGTCGAACTCCTCCTCGCCGACCAGGAAGGCGTAGTGCCCGGTGGGAACCGGGCCGTCGACCCGCATCACGTCCAGGGCGACGCCGTTGGCGAGCCGCACGACCAGGAACGGCTCGCTGCGCACCGGGGCGGGGAGGCCGAGGACCTCGGCGAGGAAGCGGGCGGTCTCCTCCTCGTCCCGCGCCGGGACGATCGTGTGATCGAGCTGAACAGCCATGGAACGTTTCCCTCCTGGGCCGGCGGACGTCTGCCGAGCGTAGGACTTCAAGTCCGCTTCACATCAAGCGCGCCCGAGCCGGGCCATGAGCCGCGCGGCGGGACGTACCGCGTCGCGCGGGGGCGGTCGGCTGCTCTTAGTACCTTTTCATCATCAGATCGACACAACTACGATGACGTCCTGTGGGCATGATCGATCGTCATCTCCAGATCTGCGTCATCGGCGCCGGTCCGCGCGGCCTCTCGGTACTGGAGAGACTCTGCGCCAACGAACGAACCGGGCCCGGCGGGGCCACCGTCACGGTGCACCTGGTGGATCCGGCGCTCCCCGGCCCCGGCCGGGTCTGGCGCACCGACCAGTCCCGGCACCTCCTGATGAACACGGTGGCCTCGCAGATCACCGTGTACACCGACGACAGCGTACGCATCGAGGGCCCGGTCGAACCCGGTCCGAGCCTGTACGAATGGGCCCGATCGCTTGCCCGGGAGGGCCGTTCTCCGGACCACCCGGCCCGCCACGACGACGTGACGCTGGCCGAGGCCGCCGCGCTCGGCCCGGACACCTACCCGACCCGCGCCTTCTACGGGCACTACCTGCGCGACGCCTTCCGGGCCGTGGTCGCCGCCGCACCGCCCACCGTCACCGTCCGGGTGCACCGCTCCCGGGCGGTCGCGATGGCCGACGCGCACGGCTTCCCCGGCGGCCCGCAGGGCGTCCGGCTGGAGGACGGCACCCGGCTGAACCGGCTGGACGCCGTCGTGCTCGCCCAGGGCCACGTCCCCGCCCGGCTCACCGCGCGCGAGGAGCGCACCGCAGGCCTGGCCCGGATCCACCACCTCGACTACGTCACCCCCGCCAACCCCGCCGACGTCCACGTCGCCGCCCGACCCGGCCAGAGCGTCCTGCTGCGCGGCCTCGGCCTCAACTTCTTCGACCACATGGCGCTGTTGACGCTCGGCCGCGGCGGCCGCTTCGAACGGGTGGAGGGCACCCTGGTCTACCGGCCCTCCGGCGCCGAGCCGAAGCTCTACGCCACCTCCCGGCGCGGCATCCCGTACCACGCGCGCGGCGAGAACGAGAAGGGCGCCCACGGGCGCCACCTGCCCCGGCTGCTCACCACCGAGGTGGTCGCCGAACTGCGCGAACGCACCCGCAAGGGCGAGTCGGTGCGCTTCTCCGCCGACCTCTGGCCGCTGGTCTCCCGCGAGGTGGAGGCCGTCTACTACGGCGCGCTGCTCACCGCCGGGGGCCGCGACGCCGAGCGTGAGGCGTTCACCGACCGGTTCCTGACCGCCGCCGACCCGGCCGCGGTACTGGACGCGTACGACGTCCCGCCGGACCGCCGGTGGTCCTGGGAGCGGCTCTCCCGCCCGTACGCAGGCCGGGAGTTCGCCGACCGCGCGGACTTCCGCGACTGGCTGCTCGGCCATCTGCGCCAGGACGTCGCCGAGGCCCGGGCGGGCAACATCAGCGGCCCGCTGAAGGCCGCCCTGGACGTGCTGCGCGACCTGCGCAACGAGATCCGGCTGGCGGTCGACCACAGCGGCATCGAGGGCGCCTCCTACCGGGACGACCTGGACGGCTGGTACACCCCGCTGAACGCGTTCCTGTCCATCGGCCCGCCGGCCGAACGGATCGAGCAGCTGATCGCGCTGATCGAGGCCGGCGTGCTGGAACTGCTCGGCCCCGGCACCGAGATCAGGATCGACCCGGTCGACCCGGCGTTCACCGCGCACTCCACCACCGTCCCCGGCCCGCCGGTCCGGGCCTCGGTGCTGGTCGAGGCCCGGCTGCCGGAGCCGGACCTGCGCCGCACCGACGACCCGCTGCTGCGCCACCTGCTGGACACCGAGCAGTGCGCCGCCTACCGGATCCCCGGCGAGTCCGACGGCGGCTACCAGACCGGCGGACTCGCCGTCACCGAGCGGCCCTACCGGCTGCTGGACGCGCGCGGCCGGGCGCACCCGCGCCGCTTCGCGTACGGCGTGCCGACCGAGTCCGTGCACTGGGTCACCGCCGCGGGCATCCGCCCCGGCGTCGACTCGGTGACCCTGGGCGACTCCGACGCCATCGCCCGCGCGGTGCTGGCGCTCTCCCCCGCGCCCGAGTGGCCCGCGGTGCCGCCGCCGCGCGACGGCGGCGAGGGCACCGACGGCGCCGCCGGGACGTTCCCGCTGCACGGGACCGGCGGCACGGGCGGGACCGGCGGCACCGGCCGGCCCGGCCCCGCCCGGACCGGCGGAACCGACGAGACCGACGAGACCGAACCGAGAGGCGTCGTCGTATGACCGACCAGCACCCCGACCCGGCCGGGGCGGACACCGACTCCGGACTGCTCTCCCCGGTCCGGGCCGGCACCCCGGTCGAGGCCGCCGTCTCCGACCGCGCCTGGCTCCAGGCCATGCTGGACGCCGAGGCCGCGCTGGCCCGCGCCCAGGCCGGGCTGGGCACCGTGCCCCCCGCCGCGGCCGCCGCGATCACCCGGGCCGCCCGGGCCGAGCACTTCGACGTCCGCGCCCTCGCGCTGGCCTGCCGGGAGACCGCCAACCCGGTGGTCGGCCTGGTGCAGGCGCTGAGCCGGGTGGTGGCCGCCGAGGACCCGGCCGCCGCCGAGTACGTGCACCGCGGTTCCACCAGCCAGGACGTCCTGGACACCGGCGCGATGCTGGTCGCCGCCCGGGCCCTGCGGCTGGTCCGGGCCGACCTGGACCGCACCGCCCGCGCGCTCGCCGCGCTGGCCGCCGAACACCGTGACACCCTGCTGGCCGGCCGCACCCTGGCGCTCCAGGCGGTGCCCACCACCTTCGGCCTCAAGGCGGCCGGCTGGCGGCAGCTGGTGCTGGACGCCGACCGCCGGCTCGCCGCCGTCCTGGCGGACGGACTGCCGGTCTCGCTCGGCGGCGCCGCCGGCACCCTGGCGGGCTACCTGGAGTACGCCCGGCTGGACGGCCCGGACCCGGACGTCGAGGCCGGCGACTACCTGGACCGGCTGGCGGAGGCCTTCGCGGCGGAGACCGGCCTGGCCCGCCCGGCGCTGCCCTGGCACGTGCTGCGCACCCCGATGGCCGACCTGGCCGCCGCGCTGGCCTTCACCACCGGGGCGCTCGGCAAGATCGCGGTGGACGTGCAGTCGCTGACCCGCACCGAGGTCGGCGAGGTGGCCGAACCGGCCGTGACCGGGCGCGGCGCCTCCTCGGCGATGCCGCACAAGCGCAACCCGGTGCTGTCCACCCTGCTGCGCAGCGCCGCCCTCCAGGTGCCGGTGCTGGCCGCCGGGCTGACCCAGTGCCTGGTCACCGAGGACGAGCGCTCCGGCGGGGCCTGGCACGCCGAGTGGCTGCTGCTGCGCGAGTGCCTGCGGCTGACCGGCGGCGCCGCGCACACCTCGGCGGAGCTGGCCGAGGGCCTGCTGGTCCGCCCGGAGCGGATGCGGGCCAACCTGGAGCTCACCGGCGGGCAGCTGGTCTCCGAGCGGATCGCCGCGCGGCTGGCGCCGAAGCTGGGCAAGGCGGAGGCCAAACGGCTGCTGACCGACGTCTCGCTGACCGCCGACCGGGAGGGCCGGGCGCTGGCCGAGGTGCTCGGCGAGCGGCCGGAGCTGGCCGGGCACTTCACCCCGCGGGAGATCGCCGCGCTGTGCGACCCGGCCGGGTACACCGGCGCGGCCGGCGCCCTGGTGGACCGGGCGCTGCGGGCCTGAGCGCGCCTCCCGCGGACCGCCCCGGCCCCCGCCCCAACAGTCCCGCGCGCCCCGGGTGATGATGGCCGGTCACCCGGGGCGTAGGCTGCCGGCCGTGGACGAACTGACCTTCCGCGCGAAGGACCGGTACCACTGGTCCTGGCCTTTCGCCGTCGTGGCCGGGATCGCCGTGGCCGTCGCCGGCGTCCGGGTCGTGCACGACTTCGGCACGACACCCCTCTCCTGGGCGATCGGCGCCCTCCCGGTCCTCCTCCTCCCCCGGCTGCCGGCCCGCGCGTCGTGGAGCACGGTGGGGCCCGCCGGGATCACCTTCCACGGGGCCTTCACCCGGCGCGGCCGCACCTACCCCTGGCACGAGGTCCGGTGGATGGAGGTGTACCGGCAGGAGACCCGGTTCGGGACGTACCGGACCCTGCAGATCCACTTCGCCGACGGGCGCAGCCGCTTCCTGCCCGGGCTCGTCCAGAACCACTCGCACCCCTCCCCCGACTTCGAGGAGCAGGTGTACCGCGTCCGCAACTGGTGGCACCTGAACACCGAACCCGCCGGCCGGGTCCGCCCGCCGAAGAAGTTCCTCGACCTCCCGACCTCCCAGCTGGTGGGCCTGGTCGCCGTGCTCGCCATCGGTCTCGTCCTCCCGGTGGTCGTCCTCCACCGGTGGTAGGAGCCCCCCTCCCCCGGTAGGAGCCCCCCTCCCGCACGCACCGCGTCCGCGCCGATCCGGACGGTGACCGCGGCACCCCGGGCCGCCGTTGGCAGCGGACGGGCGTCCCCTGTGACACTGGAGTCGCTCGAAAACCGAGGTGCGCTCCGCCGCATCTCCTTGCGAACCTAGAGGGATGCCCGCCGTGAGTTCTCCCGCAGTCCAGTCCGCCGCCGAGTCCGCCCGGAGCGACGGGCCCGGCATCGGCGAGCTGGCCGCGCGCCTGCCCGAGCTGACCCTGCGCGACCAGGTGCGGATCGGCCGCCGGCTGGACGGCGCGCGCCGGGTCCGCAAGCCCGAGGCGCGCGCGAAGATCGCCGCCGAGATCGCCGCCGACGTCGCCAGGGCCGAGCTGCTGGTCGAGCGCCGCCGCGCCGCCGTGCCCGCCGTCGACTACCCCGCCGAGCTGCCGGTCAGCCAGAAGAAGGACGAGATCCTCGAAGCCGTCCGCGACCACCAGGTGGTGATCGTGGCGGGCGAGACCGGCTCCGGCAAGACCACCCAGATCCCGAAGATCTGCCTGGAGCTGGGCCGCGGCGTGCGCGGTCTGGTCGGCCACACCCAGCCCCGCCGGATCGCCGCCCGTACGGTGGCCGAGCGGGTCGCCGAGGAGCTGCGCAGCCCGCTCGGCGAGGCGGTCGGCTGGAAGGTCCGGTTCACCGACCAGGTCGGCCCGGACACCCTGGTCAAGCTGATGACCGACGGCATCCTGCTCGCGGAGATCCAGACCGACCGCGAGCTGCGCCAGTACGACACCCTGATCATCGACGAGGCGCACGAGCGCAGCCTCAACATCGACTTCCTGCTCGGCTACCTCAAACAGCTGCTGCCCCGCCGCCCCGACCTCAAGGTGATCATCACCTCGGCGACCATCGACCCGGAGCGGTTCTCCCGGCACTTCGAGGATGCCCCGATCGTCGAGGTCTCCGGCCGCACCTACCCGGTCGAGGTCCGCTACCGCCCGGTCGTGGACGAGGCCGGCGAGGACGGCGACGCCGACGAGGCGGACCGCGACCGCGACCAGATCCAGGCGATCTGCGAGGCCGCCGAGGAGCTCCAGGCCGAGGGCCCGGGCGACATCCTGGTCTTCCTCTCCGGGGAGCGCGAGATCCGCGACACCGCCGACGCGCTCACCAGGCTGAAGCTGAAGAGCACCGAGATCCTGCCGCTCTACGCCCGGCTGAGCTCCGCCGAGCAGCACAAGGTCTTCCAGCGCTCCTCCTCCCGCCGGATCGTGCTGGCCACCAACGTCGCCGAGACCAGCCTCACCGTCCCCGGCATCAAGTACGTGATCGACCCGGGCACCGCCCGGATCTCCCGCTACAGCCACCGCACCAAGGTCCAGCGGCTGCCGATCGAGGCGATCAGCCAGGCCAGCGCCAACCAGCGCAAGGGCCGCTGCGGCCGCACCTCGGACGGCATCTGCATCCGGCTCTACTCGGAGGAGGACTTCCTCTCCCGCCCCGAGTTCACCGACGCCGAGATCCTGCGCACCAACCTGGCCTCGGTCATCCTCCAGATGACCGCCGCCGGACTCGGCGACATCGCCGCCTTCCCGTTCCTGGACCCGCCGGACTCCCGCAACATCAAGGACGGCATCAGCCTGCTGCACGAGCTGGGCGCGCTCGACCCGGAGGAGAAGGACGTCCGCAAGCGGCTCACCCCGCTCGGCCGCAAGCTGGCCCAGCTCCCGGTGGACCCGCGGATGGCCCGGATGGTGCTGGAGGCGGACAAGAACGGCTGCGTGCGCGACGTCATGGTGATCGCCGCGGCGCTCTCCATCCAGGATCCGCGCGAGCGCCCCGCCGAGAAGCGCCAGGCCGCCGACGAACGGCACCGCCGGTTCACCTCGGAGACCTCCGACTTCCTCTCCTTCCTGTCGATGTGGCGCTACGTGCGCGAGCAGCAGCGCGAGCTGTCCTCCTCCGCGTTCCGCCGGATGTGCAAGGCCGAGTTCCTCAACTACCTGCGGATACGGGAGTGGCAGGACATCTACTCCCAGCTGCGCACGGTCGCCAAGCAGCTCGGCGTCACCATCGAGGAGGCGCACGACGACGCCGAGCCGGACGCCGACCGGATCCACCAGTCGCTGCTGGCCGGCCTGCTCTCCCACCTCGGCCTGTACGACGTGGAGAAGCGCGAGTACGGCGGCGCGCGCGGCGCCCGGTTCGCGGTCTTCCCCGGCTCCGGCCTGTTCAAGAAGCCGCCGCGCTGGGTGATGTCCGCCGAGCTGGTGGAGACCTCCCGGCTCTGGGCCCGGATCAACGCGAAGATCGAGCCGGAGTGGGTCGAGCCGCTGGCCGGCCACCTGGTGAAGCGCAGCTACAGCGAGCCGCACTGGGAGAAGAAGGCCGGGGCCGTCATGGCCTTCGAGAAGGTCACCCTCTACGGGGTGCCGGTGGTCGCCCAGCGCAAGGTCAACTACGGCCGGATCGACCCGGAGCTCTGCCGCGAGCTGTTCATCCGCAACGCCCTGGTCGAGGGCGACTGGGAGACCCACCACCGCTTCTTCGCCGAGAACCGCAAGCTGCTCAGCGAGGTCGAGGAGCTGGAGAACCGGGCCCGCCGCCGGGACATCCTGGTCGACGACCAGACCCTGTTCGACTTCTACGACGGCCGGCTGCCCGACGACGTCGTCTCCACCCGGCACTTCGACTCCTGGTGGAAGCAGGCCCGCCGGGAGCAGCCCGACCTGCTCAACTTCGAGAAGTCGATGCTCATCAACGACGCCGCCGACGGCGTCGCCGAGGCCGACTACCCGGACCACTGGCAGCAGGGTGCGCTCCGCTTCAAGCTCACCTACCAGTTCGAGCCGGGCAGCGACGCGGACGGCGTGACCGTGCACATCCCGCTGCCGGTGCTCAACCAGGTCACCGCGGAGGGCTTCGACTGGCAGATCCCCGGTCTGCGCGAGGAGCTGGTCACCGCCTGGATCAAGGCGCTGCCGAAGGCGGTGCGGCGCAACTTCGTGCCCGCCCCGGACTACGCCCGCGCCGCGCTGCGCGAGCTGAAGGGCCACCAGGAGCGCCAGGAACCGCTGCTGCCGGCCCTGGAGCACGCCCTGAAGCGCCTGACGGCGGTGACCGTGCCCCCGGAGGCCTGGGACGAGGAACGCGTCCCCGAGCACCTCAAGGTGACCTTCCGGGTGGTGGACGGCCGCAAGAAGCTCGCCGAGTCCAAGGACCTGGAGGACCTCCGGCTGCGGCTCAACCCGAAGCTGAAGGAGACGCTCTCCTCGGCCGCCTCCGGCCGGGGCATCGAGCGGTCCGGGCTGACCGCCTGGCCGGAGGACCTGCCGGTGCTGCAGCGCACCTTCGAGCAGCGCTCCCGCGGCCACTCGCTGCGCGCCTACCCGGCGCTGGTGGACGAGCGGGAGACGGTCGGCATCCGGCTGTTCGACACCCCGGAGGCGCAGGAGGCGGCGATGTGGGAGGGCACCCGGCGGCTGCTGATGCTCTCCACCACCTCGCCCGCCAAGTCGATCCAGGGCCGGCTGGGCAACCAGGCCAAGCTGGCGCTGTCGTACAACCCGCACGGCTCCGTTCCGGCGCTCTTCGAGGACGTGGTGGCCTGCGCCGCGGACCGGCTGATGACGCTGGCCGGCGGTCCGGCCTGGGACGAGGCGGCGTTCGGCGTGCTGCGCGACAAGGTCCGGGCCGACCTGTACGACCTCTCGGCGGACACCACGCTGAAGACGGCCACCGCGCTGATCGCCTTCCACAAGGCGTCGACCCGGCTGAAGTCGGTGAGCAGCCCGGTGCTGCTGAACGCGGTGAACGACATCCGGCTGCACCTGGCCTCGCTGGTGCACCCGGGCTTCGTCGCCGAGACCGGCTGGCAGCGGCTGCCGGACCTCAAGCGCTACCTGCTGGCGGTGGACCGCCGGCTGGAGGCGCTGCCCAACCACCCGCAGCGCGACGCCCAGCAGCTGCTGAAGGTGCAGCAGGTCCAGCGGGCCTACGGGGAGCTGCTGGCGGCCGTGCCGGCCGGGCGGCAGCCGTCCCCGGAGGTGCGGGCGATCCGCTGGATGATCGAGGAGCTGCGGGTCAGCTTCTTCGCGCAGTCGCTGGGCACGCCCTCGCCGGTCTCGGAGAAGCGGATCACCAAGGCGATGGAGGCGGCCAGGGCCACGCTCTGAGCTGCGCCGGGGGCCCCCGGGAGCCGGTTCGGAGCCGGTTCGACCTGGGGCCCCCACATGGGCTACGATCTGTCTTGTTCGCAGCGCGGCCCGCAAGGGAGAGCGGAGCGGACGGATCAGGAACACTCTGGTCCCGTGGAGCAGTTGGTTAGCTCGCCACCCTGTCAAGGTGGAGGTCGCGGGTTCAAGTCCCGTCGGGATCGCCGTAGGCGAAAGGCCCGGAACCGTTTGGTTCCGGGCCTTTCGCGTTTCCCGCTCCGGCCCTTTTACCCGGACTAGGTCTAGACCACAAGTGACCGTGCGTGTGATAGTCGTCACCCGCCTTTCCCGGGAACCGCCCGTTCGGACACCCTTCCCAGAAGGCACTAATTTAATATGTAAAATTGTACTGCTATTCACAGTAAATCCCCCCCACCCCTTCCCCCTCAAATCGTTATCCGGAGTTCAACATTCCGGGGTGGATCGCATCAGTACGACAGTCCTGTAGAACGCACTCCGCGGGGGTGCGCCGGGACAAACAAAGGGGCTGCTTACCGGACCCGGCGGAGTCCGGTAAGCAGCCCCTTCGAAAGAGCCTTGAGCGTTCGACCTGTCAGGCCTCGGTGCGCTGCGCCGGAATACCGGCCAGCAGGGCGCGCACCTCCGCCTCACGGTAACGGCGATGGCCGCCCAGCGTGCGGATCGACGTGAGCTTGCCGGCCTTGGCCCAGCGGGTCACGGTCTTGGGATCCACACGGAACATGGTGGCGACCTCTGCCGGAGTCAGCAGGGGCTCGGCATCGGGGGTACGAGCGGTCATGAGCGGCCTCCTCGGGAGAACCGAACCAGGGCGGTTCTATCCTTCAAATTCTGCACCTTGGCCCGCGATGCCCGAAATGGCATAGACGGGCCGAGTCGGTTATAGGACGAACGGCTTGTCCTGGTGTCTACAACTACACCATCCGTCCAGCCCTATCGACCAAACCGCCAAAATTGACCCCTCACGGGTTCAAGCCCGGCGGATGGCGATGGACCACCCCATAACGGGCGGTCACCCTATAGTGACATTCGGTTACGAGGGGACCAGACCCGCCGTTTCCCCGCAAAGCACGCATCGACTCCAGAACCACCCAAAAGTGGGCACGCTCACGTGAACTTGGGCTGGTTGTCCCATTTTTGCACATAGGGGTGAGTTCGCGTCAACAGTGAGTAGTGTCACGTTCGACAGGTATTGACCCGAACCGGGACCTTGGTCATACGGCTCAGGCCGTAGGACTCTTACAGTCTTACAAGTACCACCGACGCCCGCCCCGGCCAGCGGTGACGCCGCCTCAGCCGGCCCGCGCCCGCCCGCACCCGCACCCGTGGCCGCCCGCACGCGGCCCGCCCGGCTCAGTTCGCGTGGCGCAGCGCCAGCACCTGCCGCCAGCGCACCGTCAGCGCCTCGTAGGCCCGCAGCGCCTCCGCCGAGTCCCCCGCCCGCAGCGCCCGCAGCCCGTCCTCCAGTTCCCCCGCCGAACGGTCCGCCAACAGCCGCTCCGGCCCCAGCAGATGCACCAGCCCCCCGTAGTCCAGCTCCACCAGCGACCGCGGATGGAACTCCTCCAGCCACCGCCCGACCTGCTCCGCCCCCCGCACCAGCTCCCCTTCCGGCACCGCCTCGCGCAGCGCCCGGTACGCCCGGGCCACCCGGCGGCGCGCCTGCGCCATCGGCGTCAGGTAGAACAACGACGCCCGGTCCCCCCGGACCCCTTCCCCCTCCTTCTCCCCCGCCCCTGCGGGAACGAAGCATCGATCCTCGTCCCCGAACGGCAGGAACCACCGCACCGGCACCTCCCACCGGCTGGTGAGGATCCACGGCCGGGCGTCCGGGTGGTCCGCCCGCCAGCGCTCCCGGTCCGCCTCCGCCTCGGCCCGGGTGGCCGGCGGCAGCGCGGTGTCCAGCAGCGCCACCGGCGCCCCGGCCCGCAGCTCCTCCAGGGCCTGCCAGTTGCGCAGCCTGGTCGCCCAGGGGCAGATGTACAGCACCCCGTCCACCAGCCGGACGAAGGCCCGCTCGCTCTCCCGCTCCGGCAGCGCCCGCGGGGTCCGGCCGACCAGCTCGGCCAGCGCCGTCCGCTGCTCCGCCAGCGCCGCCGCGGCCACCGAGCGGCCCGCCTCCGGCGCGTCCGGGCCGTGCTCCGCCGCGTAGACCTGCCAGTGCGCCCGCTCGGGCTCCGGGTAGGCGGCCAGCGGCTCGTAGACCCGCAGGTGCGCGGCGTAGGGCGGCAGCACGGAGGTACGCACGACGGTCACGTCCTGCATCGTCGCACGCACCCCCCGCCGCCCGGGAGTGTCCGGTCGCCGCGGGCCGGCCGGCGCCGGGCGGCGGCGCCGTTCGCGGACGCGCCCCCGGGGCCCGAACGGGCTGCTGGCGCCCTCTTCGTCTCACCCCTCGGACAAGCGGCCCGAGCTTCGTCAAGGGTGCGGATCGGCGACGCCCTCGGGGCTACGCTTCGCCCTAGGCGCCCGCACCACAGCAAGCGGGCCTCGAATACTGGAGTCACCACAGTGACCGACGTACAGACCGCCGCCCCCTCGCACTCCGCACCCGGCGTGCTCGGCAGGATCTTCGGCAACTCCCAGGACGGCGCCACCGGCGACGGCCACGAGCAGGTCGTGCTCTGCCACGACCGCTCCTCCGGGCTGAAGGCGATCATCGCCATCCACTCCACCGCGCTGGGCCCGGCCCTCGGCGGCACCCGCTTCTTCCCGTACGCCTCCGAGGAGGCGGCGCTGGAGGACGCGCTCAACCTCTCCCGCGGCATGTCCTACAAGAACGCGCTCGCCGGGCTCGACCTCGGCGGCGGCAAGGCCGTCATCATCGGCGACCCGAACAAGGACAAGAACGAGGCGATGCTCCGCGCCTACGGCCGGTTCGTCGAGTCGCTGCGCGGCCGCTACATCACCGCCTGCGACGTGGGCACCTACGTCCAGGACATGGACGTCGTGGCGCGCGAGACCGGGTTCGTCACCGGCCGCTCGCCCGAGCACGGCGGCGCCGGCGACTCCTCCATCCTGACCGCCTTCGGCGTCTTCCAGGGCATGCGCGCCTCCGCCCAGGCCCGCTGGGGCCAGCCCACCCTGCGCGGCAAGCGGGTCGGCGTGGCCGGCGTCGGCAAGGTCGGCCACTACCTGGTCGGTCACCTGGTCGCCGACGGCGCCACCGTGGTCGTCACCGACGTCTCCGAGGCCGCCGTCAACCGGGTGCGCGCCGCCCACCCGGAGGTGGAGGTCGTCGCCGACACCGCCGCGCTGCTCCAGGCCAAGCTGGACGTCTACGCGCCCTGCGCGCTCGGTGGAGCGCTCACCGACGACAGCGTGGCCGCGCTGGGCGAGCACGGCACCGTCGTCGTCTGCGGCGCCGCCAACAACCAGCTGGCCCACCCGGGCGTCGAGAAGGACCTCGCCGACCGCGGCATCCTCTACGCCCCGGACTACCTGGTGAACTCCGGCGGCGTCATCCAGGTCGCCGACGAGATCGACGGCTTCAACTTCGAGCGCGCCAAGAACAAGGCGACGAAGATCTTCGACACCACCCTGGAGATCTTCACCCGGGCCGCCGCCGACGGCGTGCCGCCGGCCGTCGCCGCCGACCGGCTCGCCGAGAAGCGGATGCGCGAGATCAGCGCGCTGCGCTCGGTGCTGCTGCCGGGCGCCCGCCGGGGCTGATCCCGGCCGGACCGCGAGCGGACCCGGCCCGGTGACCGGCCGGTGACCGACCGATGGTGCGCGGGGGGCGTCCCCATCCGTCCCCCGCGCATCACAATGTGGAACCGGATTCTCACTTCTGCACCCGATCGGGTGATCCAACGTCCCCCTTGGGGGGATAATCGGTGCGGAAACAACGGACCTGAGACACCTGCGGACAGCGCACAGAAAGCCGCAAAACCTCCCCTGACCTGGGACGACCTGGTCGCGGGTGCGGCTGGTGCGCGCCACGTCACACCGACGACGTACCGTCCAGCGGCAGAAACAGGTACCGTTGATGCTCCAAGGGACGGTTCTCCCCATTCGGGCAGGCCGCTCCTGATCATGAACACGTGTCAGACTCGGGGCCGTGAGCCCCATCGTTGAGGGGGTCGACCCATGGGGCGCGGCCGGGCCAAGGCCAAGCAGACGAAGGTCGCCCGCGAGCTGAAGTACAACAGCGGCGGGTTCGACGCCAATCGTCTCTCCAGCGAGCTGGGCGTATCGCCCTCCACCTCCCCGATCGAGCCGGAGCCGATCGAAGAGGACGAGGACGACGACCCGTACGCGGAGTACGCGGCTCGTTACGCCGATGACGGCGAGGACGACGACACCGAGTCGGGTACCGGGCCCTCCCAGGCCCGCCGTCGCGCGTAGTCTCCCAGTCTGACCGGACCGGCTTCGGTGCCCAGCGCACCGGGCCGGTTTTCGGCGTTCCCGCACGACCGCACCGACGGGCCCGCCCCGGACGGCGCGGCGGGCGGACGCGAAGGGCCCCTCCGGCACGGCCGGAGGGGCCCTCGTGCGTCACCGGACGGGCTCAGCCCGCCGTGAAGCCCTCGTAGGCGTTGTAGAGGGCCGCGCCCTCGGTGTGCTCGTCGGTGCGCTCGACGATGTCGCCCAGCACCCAGGACTCCACGCCGCGGTCCTCCAGGACCGCCAGCACGGCGTCCACCGAGTGCGGCGGGACGACCGCGACCATGCCGACGCCCATGTTGAGCGTCTTCTCGATCTCCAGGGTGGCCACCTTGCCGACCTCGGCGACGGTCCGGAAGACCGGCAGCGGGGTCCAGGTGCCGCGGTCCAGGCGGGCGTGCAGGCCGGCCGGGATCACCCGGGCCAGGTTGGCCGCCAGGCCGCCGCCGGTGACGTGCGAGAAGGCGTGCACCTCGGTCGCCCGGATCAGCGCCAGGCAGTCCAGCGAGTAGATCCGGGTCGGCTCCAGCAGCTCCTCGCCGAGCGTGCGGCCGAACTCCTCGACCTTGCGGTCCAGCTTCCAGCCGGCCTGGTTCAGCAGCACGTGGCGGACCAGCGAGTAGCCGTTGGAGTGCAGGCCGGAGGCGGCCATCGCGATCACCACGTCGCCCGCCCGGACGCGCTCGGCGCCCAGCAGCTCGTCCGCCTCGACGACGCCGGTGCCGGCGCCCGCGACGTCGTACTCGTCCGGCCCGAGCAGGCCCGGGTGCTCGGCGGTCTCGCCGCCGACCAGGGCGCAGCCGGCCAGCGCGCAGCCCTCGGCGATGCCCTTGACGATCGAGGCGACCCGCTCCGGGACGACCTTGCCGACGCAGATGTAGTCGGTCATGAACAGGGGCTCGGCACCGCACACCACGATGTCGTCGACGACCATGCCGACCAGGTCGTGGCCAATGGTGTCGTGCTTGTCCATGGCGGCCGCGAGGGCCACCTTGGTCCCCACGCCGTCGGTGGCCGAGGCCAGCAGCGGCCGGCGGTAGTCCTTGAAGGCGGAGACGTCGAAGAGGCCGGCGAAGCCGCCGAGACCGCCGACCACCTCGGGGCGGTTGGCCTTCTTCACCCACTGCTTCATGAGCTCGACGGCGCGGTCGCCCGCCTCGATGTCGACGCCGGCGGCGGCGTAGGTGGCGCCGTTCTGGTCGGTAGTCACTGCTGTGCGGCCCTCTCGGGTCTGTGGTGGGGGTTGGAACGCCGGTGGGGTCCCGGTTGCGGGACCCCACCGCGGGTTCGTCGTTACGGGCGGCGCAGCGCGTCGGCCGCGCCCGCCCCGCCGAGCAGCGACTGGACGCCGTCCAGGTCGCTGCCGCTGGTCGGCTTGCCGCGGACCGCGGGGGTCTGCTGGCCGCCCTTGATCTCGGCCTCCAGCAGGAGCTTGCCGAGCAGCGCCGGGTCCGGCAGCTCCATCGGGTACTCGCCGTCGAAGCAGGCTCGGCAGAGCCGGTCCTTCGGCTGTTTGGTGGCCTCGATCATGCCGTCGATCGAGATGTAGGAGAGCGAGTCCGCGCCGAGCGTGCGGCCGATCTCCTCGATCGTCATGCCGTTGGCGATCAGCTCCGCGCGGGTGGCGAAGTCGATGCCGAAGAAGCACGGCCACTTCACCGGCGGCGAGGAGATCCGGATGTGGACCTCGGCGGCGCCGGCCTCGCGGAGCATCTTCACCAGGGCGCGCTGGGTGTTGCCGCGGACGATCGAGTCGTCGACCACGACCAGGCGCTTGCCCTGGATGACCTCGCGCAGCGGGTTGAGCTTGAGCCGGATGCCCAGCTGGCGGATGGTCTGGCTGGGCTGGATGAAGGTGCGGCCCACGTAGGCGTTCTTCACCAGGCCGGAGCCGTACGGGATGCCGCTGGCCTCGGCGTAGCCGATGGCGGCCGGGGTGCCGGACTCGGGCGTCGCTATCACCAGGTCGGCCTCGACCGGGGCCTCCTTCGCCAGCCGGCGGCCCATCTCCACGCGGGAGAGGTGGACGTTGCGGCCGGCGATGGTGGTGTCCGGGCGGGCCAGGTACACGTACTCGAAGACGCAGCCCTTGGGCTTCGCCTCGGCGAAGCGCGAGGTGCGCAGGCCGTTCTCGTCGATGGCGATGAGCTCGCCGGGCTCGACCTCGCGGATGAAGGAGGCGCCGCAGATGTCCAGCGCCGCCGTCTCGGAGGCGACCACCCAGCCGCGCTCCAGCCGGCCCAGCACCAGCGGGCGGATGCCCTGCGGGTCACGGGCGGCGTAGAGCGTGTTCTCGTCCATGAAGACGAGCGAGAAGGCGCCCTTGACCTTGGGCAGGACGACCTTCGCCGTCTCCTCGATGGAGAGGTCCGGGTGGCCGGCGAGCAGCGCCGTCACCAGGTCGGTGTCATTGGTCGCGGCCGTCCGCCCGGAGCGGGAGACGTGCTCCTCGCCGGGGAGTTCGGCGACCATCGCCGCCAGTTCGGCGGTGTTCACCAGGTTTCCGTTGTGACCGAGGGCCAGGGAGCCGTGCACGGTCGCCCGGAAGGTCGGCTGGGCGTTCTCCCAGACCGAGGAACCGGTGGTCGAGTAGCGGGCGTGTCCGACGGCGATATGCCCGTGCAACGACCCCAGCGAGGCCTCGTCGAAGACCTGGGAGACGAGTCCCATGTCCTTGAAGACGAGAATCTGGGAGCCGTTGCTCACTGCGATGCCCGCGGATTCCTGACCGCGGTGCTGCAGGGCGTAAAGGCCGAAGAACGTGAGCTTGGCGACCTCCTCGCCGGGAGCCCAGACACCGAAGACGCCGCAAGCGTCCTGGGGGCCTTTCTCGCCGGGAAGAAGATCGTGGTTGAGTCTTCCGTCACCACGTGGCACGCCTTCGAGTCTAGGCCAGCCGACCCGGCGTTCCGGCACCCGGTCGGCCGGATCTGAACGGGTGTGGGCCGGTAACGCGCGTAGACAAAACCCCTTACCAGCGGCGGGTTTCGCCGTCCGGACCCGGCCGGCGAACGCGCCGGGCCTTGCGGTTCGCGCCCGTTGGCGCGTTCCGGGCGGGTACGGCGCTTCGCCCCGCGTTCGCCCGCCGTTCGTCCAACGTGAGCCTGCTCACCCGGGGGCCCCGTCGGCGCGGGAGGCCCGGGCGGCGGGCAGCAGCAGGCCCCAGCACCCCGGGTGGACCGTCCAGGTGCGGGCCCGGACCGGGCCGACCGGGTGGCCGTCCGCCTCGTAGCCGAAGCCGCGGCCGGCCACCGAGACGCTGGCCGCCCGGGCCCGGAGCAGGGCGCCGGGGGCGCGCACCACGATCTCCATCACGCCCTCGCCGGCCGAGTCGCCGGACGGCAGGGTCACCTGGACCACCCGGACCGGCCGGTGCACGTCGGCGAGCAGCCGCCCGTCCGCCTCGACCCGCAGCCGGGAGCTCTGCTCGCCGTGGCCCGGCTCGCCGCGTCCGGTGCGCCCGGCCGGTCCGGTCCGCGCGACCCGCTCCGGGGTGAGTACGGTCCCCTGCTCGGCCGCAGCCAGTTTCGCCCATAGCGAACGCCAGCCGCTCGGACGGCCCACCGGGCGCCGCGCCCCGCCGCCCGAGATCCGCACCCCGCCGAGCGCCACCCCGCCGCCGTCGTCCACCAGCAGGTCCAGCTTCCGCGCCGCCCCCGCCAGCACCGCCCGCGCGGCCGCGACCGGAGCCGGCGGCACGCCCAGCCCGCGGGCCGCCGCCACCTCCTCCGGACGGCCGACCGGGACCAGCCCCACCGGGTCCGTCCCCAGCTCACGTTGGCGGTACAGCGCCTGGAGCACCCGCTGCAGCGCGAGATCGGAACCGATCACGACCGGTCGCCTCCGGCCGCGGTGCGAAAGCACCCGGTCGAGCTCGGAGGGCGTCTCCGGGCAGGCCACCTTGACGTCCGTCCCGCCGGAGAGAACGTCCTTCGCGATCCGCACCGACTCGCCGTCGGACTGCCGGGCCGCCGGGTCGAGGAGCAGCAGGAGCGGCTCCGGGCCGCCGGTTGCAGGCGTGGACTGGGACGACACAACCGGTCCTTCCTCAGGTAATCTCTCGGTGCAAGAGCCCCTTGCGCTATTGCGCCAGGGGCTTCGTCTATCTCGGGGCAGACTGCGGCCTACGCAGGATGCCCCAACCGGAAGGGGTGTACGCCTGTGCCGGCACTCGTGCTCGTTGGCGCTCAGTGGGGAGACGAGGGCAAGGGGAAGGCGACCGACCTCCTCGGCGGCTCCGTCGACTACGTCGTCCGCTACCAGGGCGGCAACAACGCCGGTCACACGGTGGTCATCGGCGACCAGAAGTACGCGCTGCACCTGCTGCCTTCCGGCATCCTCAGCCCGAACGTGACGCCGGTGATCGGCAACGGCGTCGTCATCGACCCGGGCGTGCTGCTCTCCGAGCTCAACGGCCTGAACGAGCGCGGCATCGACACCTCCAAGCTGCTGATCTCGGGCAACGCCCACCTGATCACGCCGTACCACCGCACCCTGGACAAGGTCACCGAGCGCTTCCTCGGCAAGCGCCGGATCGGCACCACCGGCCGCGGCATCGGCCCGACCTACGCGGACAAGATCAACCGGGTCGGCATCCGGGTCCAGGACCTCTTCGACGAGTCGATCCTGCGCCAGAAGATCGAGGCGGCGCTGCACGACAAGAACCAGCTGCTGGTCAAGCTGTACAACCGCCGCGCCATCCCCGCCGACCTGGTGCTGGAGGAGTACCTGGGCTACGCGGACAAGATCAAGCCGTTCCTCGCCGACACCACGCTGGTGCTCGACGAGGCGCTGAAGGCCGGAAAGGTCGTCCTGCTGGAGGGCGGCCAGGGCACCCTGCTCGACGTCGACCACGGCACCTACCCGTTCGTCACCTCCAGCAACCCGACCTCGGGCGGCGCCTGCACCGGCTCCGGCATCGGTCCCACCAAGATCGACCGGGTCATCGGCATCCTGAAGGCCTACACCACCCGCGTCGGCTCCGGCCCGTTCCCGACCGAGCTGCTCGACGAGGACGGCGAGGCGCTGCGCCGCATCGGCGGCGAGCGCGGCGTGACCACCGGCCGCGACCGCCGCTGCGGCTGGTTCGACGCGGTGATCGCGCGCTACGCGACCCGGGTCAACGGCCTGACCGACTTCTTCCTCACCAAGCTCGACGTGCTCACCGGCTGGGAGCAGATCCCGGTCTGCGTGGCGTACGAGATCGACGGGCAGCGGGTCGAGGAGCTGCCGTACAACCAGTCCGACTTCCACCACGCCAAGCCGGTCTACGAGACGCTGCCGGGCTGGAGCGAGGACATCAGCAGGGCGAAGACCTTCGCCGAGCTGCCGAAGAACGCCCAGGCGTACGTGAAGGCGCTGGAGGAGATGTCGGGCGCCCCGATCTCCGCCATCGGCGTCGGCCCGGGCCGGGACGAGACGATCCAGATCAACTCGTTCCTGTAGGCACCGCCGTCGGGAAGGCCCTGCGGACCGGACGGTCCGCAGGGCCTTCCTTTCGCCCTCACATCTTTGCACTAGCGCAAAATACCATTGCCTCTAGTGCATTCACGGACTACCGTTCCGGATCATGACCGCGAAGCTGCCCGTCCCCGTCACCCTCACCGGCCGCCACGTCCGCCTGGAGCCGCTGGACCGCCGCCACCTGTCCGACCTGTGGAGCACCGTCGGCCCCGACCCCGAGGTGTGGCGGTGGATCCCGTTCGGCGCTCCGGCGTCGGAGGAGGAGCTGGGGGCGATCCTGGACGTCCGGCTCGCCGAGGCGGCGGCCGGGAAGGCCGTGAAGTTCGCCGTGATCGAGCTCGCCACCGGCCGGGCCGTCGGCATCACCGGCTACTACGCGTTCGACGCGCAGGACGAACTGGTCGAGATCGGCGGCACCTGGTACGCCCGGTCGGTGTGGCGCACCGCCGTCAACACCGAGGCGAAGCTGCTGCTGCTCGTGCACGCGTTCGACGAGTTGGGCATGGGTCGGGTGTTCTGGAAGACCGACGCGCTCAACGACCGCTCGCGCAACGCGATCCTGCGTCTCGGCGCCCGGTTCGAGGGCGTCCACCGCCGCGAGAAGCGTCGCGCCGCCGGCGTCTGGCGCGACACCGCGTACTTCTCGATGCTGCGCGACGAGTGGCCGGACGCCCGCGCCCGCCTGGAGCAGCGGCTCGCCGCCGGCTGAGCGCGACCGGCCCTACGGATCCTTGCGGGGCGCCAAGTCCCGTTTGCCCGAACGCCGTTCCCGCGGCTGACGGGTCGCGATGATCTGCGCCACCACTCCGACGAAGACCACCGACACCAGCAGGCCCGTCAGCAACACCACGGCCATCAGCGATCGACCGCCGCCACGGCCGGGACCGCCCCGCCGCACACCCCGATGAGTTCCACACCCCAGTCATCGGCCAAAGGGGCGGCGAGGTCAAGCCCCCGCCCGCATGTTCGACCCGCGCCCGTCGCGACGGCGCCGCGCGGCCGCGCGCGGCGCGGCCCGTCGAACGCGGGCCCGGTCCCCGGTGGAAGCAACATCGACTGTCTCCAGTCCAGTTGAGGGGTGGAGCCGACTGCCGGCGCAGGCCGGCCCCGTGCCGACGACGTTAGGGTTCCAGGGGCAACTGTTGCTACTGCTTCTGGCGCACTTCACCCCATCGAGCGACCTTGTGGACCCGGTGTCCACGGGGCGGCAAACTGCACCGGAGGCACCGACCGAGGAGAGACGCGCATGCCACCACGCCTGTCGCCCAGCGTGCGCCAGCAACGGCTCGGCTCGGAACTGCGCAGGCTGCGGGAGCACGCGGGCATGACGTCCAAGGCCATGGCGGCGGCCCTGGGCACCGACGTCCCCAAGATCTCCCAGATGGAGAACGGCAAGTCGGGCATCAGCGCCGACCGCCTCCGCTCCTGGGCCTCCGCCTGCCGCTGCGCCAACCTCCCGCTGATCGAGGCCCTGACCCTGATGACCCAGGACCGCGGCAAGCACTGGTGGCACCACTTCCGCGGCCGGGTCCCGGCCGGCATGCTCGACATCGCCGAGCTCGAACACCACGCCGAGTCGCTGCTCGTCCTCAACACGACCTCGATCCCCGGACTGCTCCAGACCAGCCGCTACGCCGCCGCGATGTTCGCCCGGCTGCGGCCGCCGCTCCCCCGCCACGACGCCGACGTCCGGACCGCCTTCCGCACCGAACGCCAGCAGGTCCTCTCCGCCGGGCGGCCGTTCACGGCGTTCATACACGAGGCCGCGCTGCGGATGCAGTTCGGCGGCCCCACCGTCCTGCGGGAACAGCTGGCCAGCCTGCTCGACGACGCCGAGCGCCCCGGGGTCACCCTGCGGGCGATCCCCTTCGCGGTCGACACCTACCCGGGCTCCGGCGAGGACCTCTTCCTCGCCCACGGCCCGGTGCCCGAACTCGACACGGTGCAGATCGACCTCACCCAGGGGCCGCAGTTCATCGACTCGGAGGCGGACCTGGCCTCCTACCGCGCCATCGTCGCCGAGTCCGACTCGCTCGCCCTGGGCCCCGAGGAGACCCACGAGTTCATCCGGCGCATCATGACGGACCTGAAAGGCCGGCAACCCCGATGACCGACTGGCAGAAGTCCTCGATGAGCGGCAACAGCAACCAGTGCGTCGAAGTGCGGGCCGCCGGCGACCGCATCGAGCTCCGCGAGTCCGACGCCCCCGACGCGATCGTCACCACCACCCGCCCGACGTTCGCGCTGTGCATCGAGGCCGTCAAGCACGGCGCGTTCGACCACCTCATCCCGTGAAGGAGACCCTCCCGATGGACACCTGGCAGAAGGCCGCCCCCGGCGGCGAGGGCGACGACGCCCTGGAGATCCGCACCGTCGACGGCATGGTCGAGATCCGCGACCCCAGGAACGACGCCGTCATCGTCCGCACCACCCCCCGCAAGTGGGCCGCCTTCGTCCTCGGCGTGAAGGCCGGCGAGTTCGACCACTTCGTCGCCTGACCTCCCCGCCGCCCGCACCGGCCCCCGCACCGGGGGCCGGTGCGGGCGCCCGCTCCCGGCACGGCACCCGGGAAAATGGGCGCGAGGCGGCGGGGCGGGCTTCGCTAGGATTGGGGAGCCCACAGTGGAACGTCGCTCTGGCCGGCAGCCCGGGAGGCGGCGCCTGTGCCCCGTTCCCTCCGCAGCCCCAGACCCTGCGCCCGTCACGGCACTCCGGGACAGGGGTGCGTGCGGGAGAAATCGGAGCATCCGAGGATGGCTCGGCACCTGATCACCAGCGCCCTCCCCTACATCAACGGGATCAAGCACCTGGGCAACATGGTCGGGTCCATGCTGCCGGCGGACGTCTACGCGCGGTACCTGCGGCAGCGCGGGCACGAGGTGCTGTACATCTGCGCGACCGACGAGCACGGCACGCCCGCCGAGCTGGCCGCACAGGAGGCCGGGCTGCCGGTGGCGGAGTTCTGCGCCCGGGCGCACGAGCAGCAGAAGGCGGTGTACGACGGCTTCCGGCTGTCGTTCGACTACTTCGGCCGCAGCTCCTCGCCGCAGAACCGGGAGATCACCCAGGAGATCGCGCGCGAGCTGCACGCCAACGGGTTCATCGAGGAGCGGGCGATCCGCCAGGTGTACTCCAACGCGGACGGCCGCTTCCTGCCGGACCGGTACATCGTCGGCACCTGCCCGCACTGCGGCTACGACAAGGCGCGCGGCGACCAGTGCGAGAACTGCACCCGGGTCCTGGACCCGACGGACCTGCTGGAGCCGCGCTCGGCGATCAGCGGCAGCGCCGACCTGGAGGTGCGGGAGACCACGCACCTGTTCCTGCTCCAGTCGAAGCTGACCGGGCAGGTGGAGGACTGGGTCGCCGCGCACGGCGACGAGTGGCCGGTGCTGGCCTCCTCGATCGCCCGCAAGTGGCTGACCGAGGGCCTGCAGGACCGCGCGATCACCCGTGACCTGGAGTGGGGCGTGCCGGTGCCGGCCGACGTGTGGCCGGAGCTGGCGGCCGCCGGCAAGGTCTTCTACGTCTGGTTCGACGCGCCGATCGAGTACATCGGCGCCACCAAGGAGTGGGCGGACGCGGCCCCGGCCGGCGAGCTGCGGGACTGGAAGTCCTGGTGGTACGAGGCGGACGACACCGTCCGCTACACCGAGTTCATGGCCAAGGACAACGTCCCGTTCCACACCGTGATGTTCCCGGCCACCATCCTCGGCTCGCGCAGGCCGTGGAAGAAGGTCGACTACGTCAAGGCCTTCAACTGGCTGACGTACTACGGCGGGAAGTTCTCCACCAGCCAGAAGCGGGGCATCTTCACGGACGTCGCCCTGGAGCTGCTGCCGGCCGACTACTGGCGCTACTTCCTGATGGCGCACGCCCCCGAGTCGGACGACTCCAGCTTCACCTGGGACCTCTTCGCCTCGGTGGTCAACAAGGACCTCGCCGACACCCTCGGCAACTTCGTCAACCGGGTGCTGTCCTTCAGCCGCAAGCGGTTCGGCGACGACGTGCCGGCCGGGCACCCGGCGGGCGGGGCGGAGGAGCGGCTGGGCGCGCAGATCGCCGAGCTGCTGGCCGACTACGAGACCCAGCTGGAGGCGCTCAACTTCCGCAAGGCGGCGCAGAGCCTGCGCACGCTGTGGAGCGCGGGCAACGCCTACCTGGACGAGAAGGCGCCCTGGCTGCAGGTGAAGACCGACCCGGAGGCGGCCGCGCTGACCCTGCGCACGGCCATGAACCTCATCCACCTGTACGCGGTGGTCTCCGAGCCGTTCATCCCGACGGCGGCGCAGGCGATGCGCGAGGCCTTCGCGCTGCCGGCCGACACCCCCGCGCGCACCGCCGCCTGGGTGGACGCGGACGCGGCGCGGGCGCTGGACGCGGTGCCGGCCGGGATGCCGTTCACGGTGCCGCCGGTGCTGTTCGCCAAGATCACCGACGAGGACCTGGCCACCTGGACCGAGCGCTTCGGCGGCGGCGCGTAGGCGGCCGGCCCTCGCCGGAGGGCCGATGACGGACGGCCGCCTCCCTCATGGGGGCGGCCGTCCATCGGTTTTTCACCCGATCGTGGAATCGCCCGGCCCACGGCGGATCGGCGAGACTGGCCGTCCCCGACCGATCCGCCAGGGAGGTGCCGACGATGGACGCCGAGGACGAGCCGTTGGCCGAGTGGTACGCCGAGCGGGCGCGCCGCCGCCGGGCACCGGGGACACGGGACGCGATCACCCTCGCGCCCGGCCCGCGGCGCGCGGCGCACCTCTTCCAGGACGTCCCCCGGCTGGTGGTCGAGTGGGACGGCCACACCTGGCAGCCCGTCGCGGTGGCCGAGAACTACGCCGCGGCCTACCCGCTGATCGTCCGCCCGCAGCCGCCCGGCGGGCCGCAGCCGGTGTTCCCGCAGACGGACGCGCCCGTCCCGCTGCTGCGCAGGGGGACGGGCCGGCACCGCAAGCCGGACCGCTGACCGGGGGGCGGGCCCCGGGAATCAGGCCGCGCGGGCGGTGTGGACGGTGAGGGCCGCGAGGTAGAAGGCGTCGGGACGGGCGAGGATGCCGGTGGGGGCGTCGCGGTCCAGCAGCGCGTCCAGGGCGGCGAGGTCGGTGCCGTCCAGCAGATCGGCGAACTGCTCGCGGCGGCGGGCGAGTTGGACGTACAGGAACTCGCGGGCCGGGGTGTCCAGCGGGGCCGGGTGGTCGACCAGGAAGGTCCGGCTGCCGACCGGGACCAGGCCGGCGGCGGCCAGCATGGCCGGCCAGTCCTCGACCACCGCCACGGTGCCCGGGACGGCCGCGCGCATCGCCGCGAAGGTCTCCTCGTGCGCCGCGTCCAGCCGGGCCTGGAGGCCCGGGCGGCCGACACCGAGGTCACGCGGGAGGTAGCGGGCCGGCAGGCCGCGTTCGGCGACGGCCAGCACGCCGCCCGGGCGCAGGGTCGCGGCCAGCGCGGTCAACGCGGCCTGCTGGTCGCCGAGATGGTGGATCGCGTTGCCGGACCAGACCAGGTCGGCGGCGCCGAGCGTGCCGAAGTCCTCCGGCAGGTCGGCGCGCAGGGTCGCGACCCGGCCGACCGAACGCGTCCGGGCGCGCTCCAGCAGGGCGGCGGACTGGTCGACGGCGACGACCTCGGCGGCCGGGAAGGCGTCCGCGAGCAGCCCCGCGATCACCCCGGGGCCGCTGCCCACGTCGAGCACCCGGCGGACGGGGGTGGTGTCCAGCAGCCCGCCCAGCCACCGGGCGGCCTCGGTGACGGCCGTGGCCTGGACGCCGGCCTCGCGCTCCAGGTGGACGGCGAGGGCGTCCCAGTCGACGTCGGTGCCCGGGCCGTGGTCATGGCCGTGGCCGTGGCCGTGGTGGGCGTGGGAGTGGCCGTGGTCGTGGGCCGGCTGAGGGGTGTGGGCGTGCCGGGTCATGGGGGACTCCGTCCTCTCGGTGGATCGGTTCAGGCGGCGGCGAGGGCGCGGTCGACGTCCTCCTCCACCAGGTCGTGGTTGAGCGCGAACGCCGCCGCGGCGCCCGCTCCGGCGGCGGTGACCACCTGGGCGCGCGGGTCGGCGACATTGCCCACCGCCCACACCCCGGGCACGCTGGTGCGGCCCGTGCGGTCGGTGGCCACCCAGCCCTGCGGGTCCCGCGCGCAGGCCGGCCCGAACAGCAGGGCGTCCCGGGGCACCATGTGCGGGAAGAGGAACACCGCCTCGCGCGGCACGGCCGTGCCGTCCGCCAGTTCGACGCCGCGCAGCCGGTCGTCGGTGACCACCACCCGCTCGACCTCGCCCTCGACGACCCGCACGCCCCGGGCGGCGAGCTTGGCGCGGTCGTCCGCGGAGAGCTCCAGGGTGTGCGCGAGGAGCACCACGTCCGCCGACCACTGGCGCACCAGCAGGGCCTGGTGCACCGCGCCCGGGTGGGTGCCGAGCACGCCGAGCGGGCGGTCGCGCACCTCGTAGCCGTGGCAGTACGGGCAGTGCAGCACATCGCGGCCCCAGCGGCCGGCCAGGCCGGGCAGCTCCGGCAGGCCGTCGCGCAGACCGGTGGCGACGACCACCCGGCGGGCCCGCAGCGCCGGGCCGCCGGCCAGGTGGACGTCGAAGGCGGGCGCGTCCGCGGCCGGCACCGGCTCGATGTGGTCCACCCGGGCGTCGAACAGGTCGACGCCGTACCCCGCCAGTTCGGCGCGGCCGGCCTCCAGCAGCGCGGCCGGGGCCACGCCGTCCCGGGAGAGGAAGCCGCCCATCCGCGCGGCCGGGGCGTTGCGCGGCTGCCCCGCGTCCACCACGGCCACCCGGCGGCAGGCCCGGGCGAGCACCAGGGCCGCGCTCAGCCCGGCGGCGCCGCCGCCGACCACCACGACGTCATGGCCGTCGGCGGCGGGGTACTCGGGAACGGTTCCGGTTCGCGTGTCACTCACGGCGATCACCTCCACCGCCAGGCTGCGCCGACCACCGGGCGGGAGGCAACTTTCGTTGCTGTTTCGGCAACGCCCGCCCGGGCCGCCGGGCGGTGCGCCGCCAGTACGAGCGGGCCGCCACCGCCAGCGCCGTCCCGTACACGGCGAACGCGCCCAGCCCGATCCAGGCGACCAGCAGGGTGTCCGCCGCCGTGGGGAAGTCCCCGCGCGGCACCTCCACCACCCCCGCCGTGGCCAGCGCCGACCAGCCGACGCCGACCACCCCGTACGGCGCCAGCGTCCCCACGCCCAGCAGGGCGGGCGCCAGCGGCAGCCAGCGCGGGACCGGCCGCCCGGCCAGCGGGAGGGTCCAGCGCGGGAACACCTGCCCCCAGGGGCGGACCAGCCCCCAGAGCAGGAACACCCCGAGCCCCGCCAGCAGCGCCGTCCCGTCCAGGCCCCAGGACTCCAGGGTGAGCCAGATCCCGGAGGCGCCGTTGCGCACCGCGGCGGCGTGCAGGTCGGCCCCGCTCACCCCGGCGAAGGTGCCGCCGGACGCCCAGAACAGCTTCATCGCGACGTACGGGACGAACGCCGCGCTCCCCGCGAGCGCCGTCAGCTGGACCGCCCCCGGGGCCGCCGACGGGACGGGGGCGACGCCGGGGACGGGGACGGCGCCGCCGGGGTCGCCAGGGTCGCCGGGGTCGCCGTCCGCCGGGGCGACGGCGGGAGCCCCGGAGCGCGCCGCGGCCGCGAGCAGACCCGTGCCGAGCGCCGCCAGCAGGTGCTGCGCCGTTCCCGGGCCGCTGTCCACGCCCTGCCCGAACAGCAGCGTGATCACGTCCATCAGCAGGCCGAACGCGCCCGCCCCGGCCGGCCCGCACAGCCCCCACAACACCTTCCGCAGCGC
>NZ_JBHYUU010000025.1:0-66652 GCF_042749955.1 Kitasatospora sp. NPDC059462
CCCCCACGGCGGTGGCGCCCGCCCCTTCGCCCTCCCCCTCGGCCGCCCCCTCGGCCCCCGCCCCGGCCGCTCCGTCGCCCGCGCGGGCGCCGACGGGGGGCGAGAGCCGGCCGGTGTACGAGCTGGACGCCGGGCAGCGGGTGGTCGCCCTCACCATCGACGACGGACCCGACCCCCGGCACACCCCGACCGTCCTGGCCCTGCTGGAGCAGTACGGCATCCGGGCCACCTTCTTCCTGATCGGCGAGAACGCCACCGAGCACACCGGCCTGGTCCGCGAGATCGCCGCCCGCGGCCACCACATCGCCAACCACACCTGGACCCACCCCGATCTGCGGAGCCTCTCCGAGGGCAAGGTCCGCGACGAACTGGAGCGCACCTCCGACCTGCTGCACCGGACCACCGGCAAGGTGCCGAGCTGGTTCCGGGCGCCGGGCGGCGACTGGTCCTCCACGGCCCTGCGGGTGAGCGCCGAACTGGGCATGCGGCCGATGGCCTGGTCCGTCGACCCCCGGGACTGGGCCCGGCCGGGGACCGGCGTGATCACCGACCGGATCCTCCGGGACGTCCGCCCCGGGGCGATCGTGCTCAACCACGACGGCGGCGGGGACCGGTCGCAGACGGTGGCGGCGCTGAAGACCTACCTCCCGGTGCTGATCGACTCCGGCTACCACTTCACCGCCCCGCCGGGGTGAGCAAATGGTCGAATGGAAAAGTCGCGGGAAATACGCTTAAACCACCCGAAAGGATGGATTAGCAGAACCGTTTCCCCTGTTTTTGGGCCTCTAGGGTGATCTCGCACCAATTCCCCAGGTGCCACCGAGTACCGCCTGAAAGGGCCACCCGTCATGCGTCTGCGCAACGCCCTGCTCGCCGCCGTCAGTGCGATCATGCTCGTCCTCGCCGTCCCGGTCTCCGCCAACGCCGCCGACGGCGAATTCCGCTACAAGTACGGCTCCGACTTCACGGGTGCGCTGATCGACCCGAAGAGCCACGCGTGCATCGACCTGCCGGAGGCCACCGAGGAGGAGCCGGCGTACGCGCCGGCGAACGGGACCGCCTCGACCGCCACCGCCTTCCTCGAAGCCGGCTGCACCGGAGCCACCTACTTCGCGCTGCGGCCGGGCGGGCGCGCGGGCAACCGGCTGCTGGTCCGGTCGGTGGTCTTCTCCTGATCCCCGCGGGCGATCCCGTCCCGCCCTGCGGTCCCGGCCTCCGCTCCCGCCCTGCGGTCCCGGCCTCCGCTCCCGCCCGGCGTCCGGCCTTCCGGCGGTCTGCGAAGCGATTTCGTACGAAGCACGGGACAAGCCGGCGATTGGTTGAGACCATTCCGGTGAACCGGCCGTGAACACCGGCCGGTGGAGCGCGTGATGACACCGGGAGCGACCGTGCCGATTCGAACCGCCGGGCTCTCCGCCCGGGCCCGCAGAGTGCTCGTCCTCGCCGTCGTCCTGCTGCTCGCCGCCATCGGCTTCGGGGTGCAGCGGGCGGTGGGCGGCGAGGACGCCGAGCCGGGGGCCGTCGCGGTACCCGCCGGCCCGCGCACCGCCGACCGGATCGTCCCGGTACCGGTCTCCGTCGCCGCCGGCTCCGGCCTCGGCTACCGGATCACCGAGCGCACCGTGGTGCGCACCGTGCCCGGGGCCGAGGCCGTGGAGCGGCAGGCCGGCGAGGTGCGGCGGATCGCCGAGCAGCTCGCCGAGGCGCTGCGCCGCCCGACCGGGCTGCCGCTCCCGGTGGCCGCCGACCCGGGCGCCGACGGCATCAGCCTGCTGCTCGACCCCGCGCTCCCCGAGGCGACCGGCACCGAGGGCTACCGGCTCACCGCCGACGACACCGGCGTGCGGATCACCGCCCGCGCCCCCGAGGGCCTCTTCCGGGGCACCCAGACCCTCCGGCAGCTGCTGCCCCCGCAGATCGAGAGCCCGCGCCCGGTCACCGGCGGCCCGGAGTGGACGGTCGCGCCGGTCACCGTCGAGGACCACCCGCGCTACGGCTACCGGGGCGCCATGCTCGACGTCGCCCGGCACTTCTTCACCCCCGCCGAGGTCAAGGGGTTCATCGACCGCCTGGCCCTCTACAAGCTCAACTACCTCCACCTGCACCTGAGCGACGACCAGGGCTGGCGGATCGAGATCCCGTCCCGGCCCGCGCTGACCGAGGTCGGCGCGATCAGCGAGGTCGACGGCACCCCCGGCGGGTTCTACACCGCCGCCGACTACCAGGAGATCGTCCGCTACGCCCAGGAGCGGTACCTGACCGTCGTCCCGGAGGTCGACCTGCCCGGCCACAGCAACGCGATCCTCGCCTCCTACCCCGAGCTGGACTGCACCCGGAGCGCCCGCCCCTGGCCGTACACCGGGATCGAGGTCGGCTTCTCCACGCTCTGCCCGACCGGCGACGCCGTCCACTCCTTCACCCAGGACGTGGTCACCGAGCTGGCCCGGCTCACCCCCGGTCCCTACCTGCACCTCGGCGGCGACGAGGTGAAGAAGATGTCCCCGGCCGAGTACGCGGCGTTCGTGCGGCGGGTGAACGACCAGGTGGTGGCCGCCGGGAAGACGCCGGTCGGCTGGAACCAGGCCGCGCCGGGCGGCGTCGGGGTGCTCCAGTTCTGGGACGGCCGGGCCGGGCGCGACGTCGAGCTGCAGGAGGCCGCCGAGCGCGGGGCCAAGGTGATCATGTCGCCGTCCGGCCGCAGCTACCTGGACATGAAGTACGAGGCCGGCTACCCGCTGGGGCTGGTCTGGGCCGGCACCATCGACGTCTGGACCGCCTACTCGTGGGACCCGGACACCCTGCTGCCGCTGCCCGCAGGTTCCGTGCTCGGTGTCGAGGCGCCGCTGTGGACGGAGACCCTGGACACCCCGGAGGACCTCGACCTGATGCTGCTGCCCCGGCTGCCCGCCCTCGCCGAGCTGGGCTGGTCCAGCAGGGAGAGTCACTCCTGGGACGGCTTCAAGAGCCGCCTCGCGGAGGAGGGCGCGCGCTGGGAGGCCGCCGGGTACCGCTACGAGAAGCGCCGGGAGGTGCCCTGGCCCGCGCCGTGAACGGGGGCGGTGAACGGGGCGGTGAACGGGGACGGCGAACGGGGTGGGGAATCGGCAGGTGGCGGCGTAGCGTGACGAGAGGGGGTTCGCGCAGATCCCGAGACGGCGCAGGAGGAACGATGTCCGAACGGGAACCGGACCCGGCGGAACAGGAGGAGTTCGCGGGTCGTGTGGTGCAGGTGCTCAACGACGCCTGCCTGGGATTCATGGCCAGCATCGGCCACCGGACCGGCCTCTTCGACACCATGGCCGGCCTCGCACCGTCGACCAGTGAGGAGGTCGCCCGGGCCGCCGGGCTGGACGAACGCTACGTCCGCGAGTGGCTGGGCGCCATGGTGGTCGGCGGGTTCGTCGACTACGACCCGCAGCGGCGGACCTATCTGCTGCCGCCCGAGCACGCCGCGTCACTGACCCGGGCCGCCGGGACGGACAACCTGGCCGGCATGATGCAGTTCCTGGCCCTGATGGGCGAGGTCGAGGAGCGGATCGTCGAGGTGTTCCACAAGGGCGGCGGGCTGCCGTACTCCGCCTACCCGAGGTTCCAGTCGCTGCAGGGCGAGGAGACCGCCGCCGTGTTCGACCAGGCGCTGGCGGACGTCATCGTGCCGTTGGTGCCCGGGCTCACCGAACGGCTGCGCGAGGGCATCGACGCGGTCGACCTCGGCACCGGGCAGGGCCACGCCGTGAACGTGCTGGCCGAGGCCTTCCCGGCCAGCCGGTTCACCGGCCTGGACATCTCCGAGCAGGG
This sequence comes from Kitasatospora sp. NPDC059462, assembly GCF_042749955.1. Classification (NCBI taxonomy): domain Bacteria; kingdom Bacillati; phylum Actinomycetota; class Actinomycetes; order Kitasatosporales; family Streptomycetaceae; genus Kitasatospora; species Kitasatospora sp. NPDC059462. Next base: position 3,799 of record NZ_JBHYUU010000025.1, read on the forward strand.
CATCGGCACGGCCAAGGCGGAGGCCGCCGCGCACGGCCTGGACAACGCCCGCTTCGAGCTCGCCGACTCCGCCTCGCTGACCGGCTCCTACGACCTGGTCACCGCGTTCGACGTGATCCACGACCTGGCCCGCCCGGACCTCACGATGCGGGCCGTCGCGGCCGTCCTGCGGCCCGGCGGCGTCTTCCTGATGGGCGACATCGCGGCCAGCAGCCGGCTGGAGGAGAACATCGGCCACCCGCTCGCCCCGGCGCTGTACACCTTCTCGACCTTCTACTGCATGACGGTCTCGCTCGGCGAGGGCGGCGCCGGGCTCGGCACCGTGTGGGGCGAGCAGACCGCCCGCCGGATGCTGGCCGAGGCGGGCTTCGGCTCGGTGGACGTCGAACGGATCGAGGGCGACCCGCTGAACCAGTACTACGTGGCCCGGCTGCCGGTCGCGGCCTAGATGTACTGACCGCGTACCGCTGGCCCCGGTCACGGGTGGCCGGGGGCGGGGGTGCGGACGTAGGTTCGAAGGGTCCCCGCGTGAAGGGAGGGCGGCGATGACCGGCAACGGCTACGCACACCCCGAGGCGCTGGTCGGCACCGAGTGGCTGGCGCACCACCTGGACGACGGCACGGTCCGGATCGTCGAGGTGGACGAGGACACCGGGGCCTACGCCCGCGGCCACCTGCCCGGCGCGGTCGGCTGGAACTGGACCACCGACCTGCACAGCCCGGTCGGCCGCGACTACGCCGACCGCGAGGGCGTCGAGCACCTGCTGCGCGCCGCCGGGGTCGAGGGCGACACCACGGTGGTCCTCTACGGCGGCAACGACAACTGGTTCGCCGCCTACGCCTACTGGCTGCTGCGGCTGCGCGGCTTCGGCCCGGTGCGGCTGCTGGACGGCGGGCGCAAGAAGTGGGAGCTGGAGGAGCGCGAGCTGACCGAGGAGGTCATGGACTACCAGCACAGCCCCTACCGACTGGCCGGGCCCGAGCACCCGGAGGTGCGGGCGCTGCGGGACGAGGTGCTGGCGAAGGCGGAGGTGTTCGCCAAGCCGGGGTCGGACGCGGTGCTGGTGGACGTCCGCTCGCCCGCCGAGTACCGGGGCGAGGCGCTGGCCCCGCCCCACCTGCCGCAGGAGCAGGCACAGGTGCCCGGCCACATCCCCGGCGCGGTGAACATCCCCTGGTCGAGGGCGGCCAACGAGGACGGCACCTTCCGCTCGGCGGAGGAGCTGCGGGCGCTGTACGGCGGGCAGGGCGTGGAGCCGGAGCGCGAGGTGATCGCCTACTGCCGGATCGGCGAGCGCTCGGCGCACACCTGGTTCGCGCTGAGCGAGCTGCTGGGGTACCCGCACGTGAAGAACTACGACGGCTCGTGGACCGAGTACGGTTCGCTGGTGCGGGCGCCGGTCGCGCTGGGGGAGCAGAGGTCCTGAACCATACGGTGTATGACGGCCCGCCGGAAGTTCATGACGGGCCGTCACCGTTCGGCGGCGCCCTGATGTCGGCCTGTATCTTCTTATGAACATCTCATTGTTCAGGCGTAGGGCAGGGGCCGTTGGGACAAGGATCGATCCGACCCGTTGTCCCAGTGACCCTGTGGAGGACCCCCGTGCGCAAGAGGCTGATCGTCTCTGCCGCCGCCGGCGCGCTCGCCCTGCTCCTGTCCGTCCCCGCCTCGGCCGCCCAGGCCGGCCCGGGCGCCGCGGGCATCGGCGACCCCTACTACCCGTACGCCGGCAACGGCGGTTACGACGTGTCGCACTACGACATTCGGCTGAAGTACCAGCCCGCGACCGACGAACTGGAGGGCACCACCACCATCCTGGCCACCGCCACCCAGGACCTCACCCGGTTCAACCTGGACTTCGTGCTCCAGGTCAAGGAGGTGCTGGTCAACGGGCGCACCGCCGCCTTCGCCACCTCCGGCGATCAGGAGCTGCAGATCACCCCCGCCCGGACGATCGCCAAGGGCAGCCCGATCACCGTCGTCGTCCGCTACGCCGACAAGCCCGGCGAGGTCGAGCGCGGCGGCTACTCCGCCTGGATCCGCACCGCCGACGGCGGCGTGGCCGCCAACGAGCCCGAGGGCTCCGCCTGGTGGTACCCGAGCAACGACCACCCCACCGACAAGGCCACCTTCGACGTCTCGGTGCTGGTGCCGAACGGCACCCAGGTGATCAGCAACGGCACCCTGACCACCAGTCAGCGGCCCGGCTGGACCCGCTACAACTACCGGCAGACCAAGCCGCAGGCGACCTACCTGGCCACCCTGGCGGTCGGCAAGTTCGACCTCCGCCAGGACACCACCCCGGGCGGCCTGCCCGTCATCACCGCCTACAGCCCCGACCTCGGCGCCAACGCGGGTGCGGCGCGGGCGAGCGTCGAGCGCACCGGCGAACTGGTCGACTGGCTGAGCGGCGTCTTCGGGCCCTACCCGTTCGACACGGTCGGCGGCTACGTGCCCAACGTGCCCACCGGGTACGCGCTGGAGACCCAGGGGCAGATCTTCTACAGCCCCGCGCAGTTCGCCCGCGGCTCCAACACCTCCGTGGTGGTGCACGAGCTGGCCCACCAGTGGTACGGCGACAGCGTCTCCGTGCAGCGCTGGAGCGAGATCTGGCTCAATGAGGGCTTCGCCCGGTACTCGCAGTGGCTCTGGTCGGACCACGAGAACGAGGGCACCACCCAGGAGCTGGCCGACTTCATCTACGACATCTACCCGGCCGACGACCCGTTCTGGACGATCAAGCCGGGCGACCCGGGGCCGGACCACCAGTTCGCCGGCGCCGTCTACGACCGGGGCGCGATCGCGATCCAGGCGCTGCGCAACGCCGTCGGCGACGACGCGTTCTTCAGGATCCTCAAGGGCTGGCCGACCGAGCGCAAGTACGGCAACGCCACGATCCCGCAGTTCCAGGCGTACGCCGAGCGGATCTCCGGCAAGCCGCTGGGTGCGCTCTTCAACACCTGGCTGTACACCCCGGGGAAGCCGGCGGCGGGCACCTCGGGCATCGGGGCCGCGCCGGCCGCGGCGAGCCTCGCGCCGGGCGCCCGGCCGGGTGCGCGGCCGGAGCCGAAGTCCTGGAAGAAGATCCAGGAGACCAACACGGTGCACGAGCACGAGCACCGGTGATGACCGCCCGTCATACCCGCTAGCGGTACCGGGGCCCGGCCGTCCGGACGTGAGCGGACGGACGGGCCCCGGTGCTCGGTTCAGGCCTGGGCGGTGCGCTTCTCCTCGGTGAGGATCAACTCCTCGATGCCGCGGAGGAACCGCTCCATCGCGGGCCTGGGGAGCACCGCCGGGTCGGCGGTCATGGCGAGTTGCAGGGCGGTGGGGGTGTTCAGCGCGTCCAGCGCGTAGGTCAGTCCGGGGCGCGGGTCGAAGTCGACGGGCCAGTCGAGGGTGGTGGGCCCGGCCTCGTCGGGGACCGGTGCGGCCCGGGCGGCCAGGGAACTGGGGAGCAGGTCGCGGGTGTCGTTGAAGACGCAGGAGCGGTCGGCGAGCGGCACCTCCTCGGCGGTGAGGCGCTCGATCTCCGCGTCCAGCAGGTCCCGGTCGTAGTAGGCGTGCCGGTAGGCGGCGATCGACGCGGCGTGGGTGCGGCCCACCGCCTGGCCGAAGTCGCCGTCGGCGTCGTGGAGATGGAACAGGGCGTCGCCGGCGACCACGCTGACGGCGTCGGTCAGGCCGGACAGGAAGCGGTTGTTGACCACGACCTGGAGCACCGCGTCCGGGCGGCCGGCCAGCCGGGCCGTCATCGCGGCGGCGGCCGCGAGCAGGACCGTGGAGGAGCCGGTCCGGTGGGCGGCGGCGACCGTCTCGACCGCGCGCAGCAGGGCGGGTGAGCTGAGCACGGCGTTGGGGAACCGCTCGCCGGAGCCGGTCCCGGCCGCACCTGCGGCCGTGTCCCCGGCCGTGTCCCCGGCCGTACCTCCGGCCGGGTGGCCCGCGCCGCGCTCCGGGAACAGCCGGACCGGGGCGGCGCGCAGCTTGCGCAGGGCGTGCGCCCGGGCGTTGGCGTCGCGCTTCAGGCCGCGCTCCGAGGTCTGGAACGCGGCCTCCTCCAGCGGCTGCTGGGGCGAGCGGGCGGCCCGGATGTCCTCCGGGCCCGCGCCCAGCGAGAGTTCGCTGAGGTCGCGGACCAGCAGACCCATGCCGGTGCCGTCCACCGCCGTGTGGGAGAGCACCAGCGAGATGTGCCGGACCAGGCCGTCGGCCACCACCAGGCCGGCCCGGACCGGCCACTCGGTGGCGCAGTCGAACGGCAGCCCGGCCAGCTCCTCGTGCAAGGCGTCGCCGACGGCGGTGAGTTCCTCCCGCCCGGTGCCGGCCGCGCAGTCCCGGACGTGCACCGTGAGCCGGCCCTCCGGATCGACCTGCTGGCGCAGGCCGGTGCCGTCCGGCCCGGGCAGCAGCCGGGTGTGCAGGGAGTCGTGCAGGTGGAGCAGGTGCCCGAGGGCGTCCAGGACCGCCGGTAGCGGGAGTCCCGGATCGAGCGGGGCGGCGGTGGTGATGTTGAAGCGGGGCCGGTCCGCGGGCGCGGCGCGGTTGACGACGCCCCAGATGGCCCGCTGGCCCCAGGTGGCGGGTCCGCTGCCGCGGCGGCCGGCGGTGAAGGGGATCTCCAGTTGTCGACTCGTGGTCACCGTGGTGGTTCTCCGATGCGCTGGTTCGAACTCGGTGGGCGATGCGGATGGTTCGGATGGTGTGGATGGGGCGCGGTGGGAGCCGTCCCGGAGAGTCTGCTGCACCGCCCCGACACCCGTCGAGACCCCGGCCGGCGGGTGCGGCCGGCCGTCAATGCAACAGATGAGTCCGAATCCGATCGAGTGGTTGATGTTCTCGTCCGGGTGATGTCGGTTCCGTCGCGTCGTGTGGGCACCAAGAGTGGTGCGTCATGACCACTGAAGACGTGAGCGTTCGCGCCACGAAGAGCACGACCACCACCCCCGACGGCGGGGCGCTCCCCGCCGGACCCTCGCGGCGTTCCGTCGTCACGGTGACCGGCGCCTCGGTGCTCGCCGCCGGGCTCACCGCCGCCTCCGCCGTGCCGGCGGGCGCGCTCGCCCCGGCCGCGGCGCCGGCCCTCGCCCCGGCCGCCGCGCCGCCGGGCACCGACGAGCAGGCGTACACGACGGTGGCCCGCGCGATCGCCGTCTACGACGAGCACGACCGGCCGCTGGTCCCGGGCTATCTGAAGATCGTCCGGGACGGCCTGCCGACGGGACGCGCGCGGGCCACCAAGCGCGTCCTGGTCGTCGGCGCCGGACCGGCCGGGCTGCTCGCCGCCGACCTGCTCAACCGGGCCGGCCACGACGTCGTCGTCATCGAGGCCAACGGCAACCGGGTCGGCGGCCGGATCAAGACCTTCCGCGGCGGCGGCCACGAGAACGGGCAGCAGCCGTTCGCCGACCCCAAGCAGTACGCCGAGGCCGGCGCGATGCGGCTGCCGGAGAGCCACCCGCTGGTGATGGCGCTGCTCGACAAGTACGACCTTCCGCGCCAGGAGTTCCTGCTGGTCGACGTGGAGGTGGAGAACCCGACGGTCCGGGCCAACCGGGCCTGGATCCACGTCAACGGCCTGCACGTCCGCCGCGCCGACTACGAGGCGGACCCCAGGGAGGTGAACGGGAGCTTCGGCGTCACCGGCCCCGACCTCGGCAGGACCGCCGCCGCCATCTACGCCGACGCCCTCGAACCCGCGCTGCGGCTCGTCCGGGGCAAGGAGGGCGCGGCGCTCGTCGAGGGCTGGGCCGAGGTGCTGCGGCAGTACGGCCACTGGTCGATGTACCGGTACCTCACCGAGGGGGCCGGGCTGGACATCCGGACCATCGACCTCGTCGGCACCATCCAGAACGTGACCTCACGGCTGCACCTCTCCTTCGTGCACAGCTTCCTGTCCGCCGCGCTGATCGACCCGAGGACGAAGTTCTGGGAGATCAAGGGCGGCACGGCCCGGCTCGTCGACGCCCTCTACGCGGCGGTGAAGGGCAAGGTGCGGGTCGACCGGCGCGCGGTGCGGGTCGACCGGCAGGACGGCAGGGTCCGGGTGCACACCGTCTCCGAGGACTGCCAGAGCGGCCGGGGCGGGGTCACCGAGGTCTTCGAGGGCGACGAGGCGATCATCACCGTCCCGTTCGCCGGGCTGCGGCACGTGGCCTTCGACCCACCGCTCGGCTACGGCAAGCGGCGGGCGATCACCGAACTGCACTACGACGCCGCCACCAAGGTACTGCTCGAATTCTCCCGCCGCTGGTGGGAGTTCACCGAGGAGGAGTGGAAGGCGTCGCTGGACGGCATCGAGGCCGGGCTCTACGAGCGCTACCGGGCGGGACTGGTCCCCGACGGCCGCTACCTGGGCGCGCACGCCTCGGTGCGGCAGCTGGGGGTGACCGTCCCGGAGGACCTCAGGACGTGCTTCGCGGACTTCCGCCCGCTCGGCGCCGACCCGGCGGCCTCGCACATCCGCGGCGGCGGGTCGGTGAGCGACAACGCCAACCGGTTCGTCTACTTCGAGCACGCCCACCCGATGGAGGGCAGCGACGGCGGCGTGGTGCTCGCCAGCTACAGCTGGTCGGACGACGCGCTCAAGTGGGACGCGTACGCCGACGAGGAGCGCTACCTGCGGGCGCTCGCGGGGGTGCAGGCGATCTTCGGGCGGCGCTGCGAGGTCTTCTTCACCACCAAGGCCAAGACCCAGTCGTGGGTGCGCGACCACTACGCGTACGGCGAGGCCTCGGTGCTGCTGCCCGGCCAGCACACCGAGCTGTTCCCGGACATCCCGGGCTCCGAGGGGCCGCTGCACTTCGCGGGGGACCACACCTCGACCAAGCCGGCCTGGGTCGAGGGCGCGCTCGAATCGGCCGTCCGGACGGCGCTGCTGGTCCACCAGGGCTGAGCCGGCGGCCCTCCGGGGCGGGGCGATCCCCGTGGAGTGCGGGGATCGCTCCGGGCGAGGGACGACGGACGGGGGAGTGGGGGGTGGGGGTGGCGGTGGGGCCGCGGGTCAGCGGCGGGTGGCCGTGACCAGGTGGTAGTCGAGCAGGCCGTCGCGCCAGGCGCCGAGGAAGTTGCGGGTCCAGTGGCCGGGCGGGACGGTGCCCTCCAGGAAGCGGTCCAGCCCCGGCCACACGTCCGTCCCGATCGACTCGGTGGCGACGTCGCCGAACCCGGCGGCCGCGAGGTCGGCGGTGAACGCGTCGAGCGGGTGGGCGACGTCGAGGCCGTTGGCGAAGCTGCCGAGCAGGATGCTCAGCCGCTCGGCGACGTCCGGCCCCGCGGCGGTGAAGAACGTGGTGACCACCAGCCGCCCGCCCGGCCGCAGCACCCGGGCCGTCTCGCGGGCGAAGCCGGTCAGCTCCCGGAAGTGCTGCGCCGCCTCGACCGAGTACACGCCGTCCAGCGAGGCGTCCGCGAACGGCAGGTCGTCCGCCGAGCCCAGCGAGTAGGCCAGCCGGTCCGGGAACGTCGCCAGCGCCTTGGCGTTGACCGCGCGGGCGCGCTCGATCTGGTCCGGGTGGATGTCGACGCCGGTGACCGCCGCGAAACGGAACTCGCAGAGCGCGAGCGCCGCGCCCAGCCCGCGCCCGCAGCCCACCTCGCCCAGCCGCAGAGACTCCCGCGGACCGGGGAAGGCGCGCAGCACCCGGCGGTAGAGGTCCTCCTGGCTGCGGACCCGGTCCTCGGGTGTCGGCGCGGTGGTGCGGATGCCGCTCCAGTCACCGAAGTTGATGAATCCACCGCCGAAGCCGGCGGCCCGTGACAGATCGTCGGCACCGTAGGTCTGGCGTACCGGTCCGGGGATGCGGTCCTGGCTCATGGCTCGCTCGGGCTCCTCGTGTGTAGTGGCGGCGGCCGATGGGGGGGTGGCGACGGGCGGGAGAGCCGGTGCTCCGGGCTCCGCGGGCGCGCGCCGCTGTACGTACCCAAACATGCCCAGAACGGAACTACCCGAAGGAAGGGGTTTCGCGCGACAACACGCAGGCCAATCGGGTGGTGAGTGATACGGGATGATGAGCATGCTTGCTGTCGTGGCATCGGCTCCCTCGCCCCCGCACCCTACCGCTGCGCGGCGTGCCCGGTGCCCCCGCCGTACCCCCTTCGGGCCCTACGCGCCGGAGAAATTGACCGGCGCGGCGGCCGTGCGCCCTGGGAGACTGCTCGCCGGATCGTTCGGACACGAGTGGGACGGGGAGCGGCATGGGGACGGACACGGGGGACGGACGGATCGCACCACCGCTGACCGGCGGCGAGCGGGAGACGCTGCGGGCGTTCCTGGACTTCCACCGGGCGACGCTGGCGATGAAGTGCGCCGGGCTGACGGACGAACAGCTGCGGCTGGCGTCGAGCCCGCCGTCCACCCTGACGCTGCTCGGCCTGGTGCGCCACCTCGCGGAGGTCGAACGGACGTGGTTCCGGCGGGTGATCAACGGCGAGGACATCCCGCTGCTCTGGTCCCCGGAGGGCGACTACCAGGCCGCGTACGACGCGAGCGGCGCCGACCGGGCCGAGGCGTTCGCCGCCTGGGAGGCCGAGGTCGAGCACGCCCGGCGGATCGAGCGGGAGGCGGCGTCGCTGGACGTCGCCGGGTACCAGCCGCGCTGGCAGGCGGAGGTCTCGCTGCGGCTGGTGATGCTGCACCTGATGCACGAGTACGCGCGGCACAACGGGCACGCCGACCTCCTGCGCGAGGCCGTCGACGGCTCGGTCGGGGCCTGACCTGCCGCCGGGTACCGGGCCGAGCGCACCCCGCTGGTGACCGGCGGTCAGGACGTGCGGGTGCGCCGGGCGGTGGGTGTCGGTGGCCGCTGCGAGGATCGCCCCCGTGAACGCCGGGAGCGCCGGGAGCGCCGGGAGCGCCGTCACCCGGACCGCCGACCTGCCCGCCACGGTCGCGCTGGTCCCTACCCTGCACGGCCTCGACGGCTGCCGGACCGGGGCGGACGTCGAGCGGCCGGTCGCGGCCGGGCCCGACCGGCGGATCCGCCGGGTCTCCGACGACCTCCTGGTCGTCGGCCTGCGGGCCGGCCTCCCCCGGCCGCCCGGCGCCGGGCTCGGCCCGGTGGCGGGGCTGGTGCCGTGCTCGCCGGAGGGCTTCGGTGCGGGAGGCCGTGGAGGGGTGCCGGGTGGGGCCCGGGTCCTCTCGGCGACGTGCAGGTGCCCGCGCCGGGCCGTCGCGCACACCGCCCCGCCGGCTCCCGCCGGGGTGACGCATGAGACGACGGTTCGTCATGGGGCTCCAGGGGCGGCGCAGTTCGGGACAACGGGCGCTCACCAGGAGAGGTGTGGACCAATCCAGACATTCCCTATGCTCTCCCCCTGATCGACTGATCGGAACGCGGTGGGGAGCGGCAGTGCGCATCAATCTGCTCGGACGGTTCGAGCTCCAGGACGACCACGGCAGGGCACTGCCGCAACCCGGGCCGAAGCGGCGCGCGTTGCTCGCCGCGCTCGCCCTGGAGCTCGGCCGGACCGTTCCGGCCGGGCGGCTGACCGGCCTGCTCTGGGGCGCCGCGCCGCCGGCCACCGCCCGGTCCGCGCTCCAGGGGCACGTCACCGGGGTGCGCCGGCTGCTCGCGGCCGCCGCCGACGGTGCGGCGTCCGCCGGTGCGATAGCCGAGGACCCGGACGGCCTCCACCTGGTCTCCCGGGGCGACGGCTACGCGCTGCTCGGCCACCCCGACGCCGTCGACGCGCACCGCTTCGCGCGGCTGTGCGCCGCCGTCGACCGTGAGCCGCTCGCCGACGCCGCGGGCCTGCTGCGCACCGCGCTCGCGCTGTGGCGCGGCCCCGCCCTCGACGGCTGCGGCTCCGCCCGGCTGGCCGCCGAGGCCGGGCCACGGCTGACCGCCGCCCGGTGGCGGGCCGTCGAACGGCTCGCGGTCGAAGCGCTCGCCCGGCCCGGAGCGGGTGACGGCGGAATGCCGGAGGCGGTGGCCGAGTTGACGGCGCTGCTGGCCGCCGAGCCGCGCCGGAGGACCGCCGCCGTGCTGCTCGCCCGGTGCCTGGAGCGTTCCGGGCCGGAGGGCGAACCCCCGTCCGAATCACGGGAATTCATCGGCCGTGACGGTGAACTCGCCCGCCTGGACGCGGCCGTGGACACCGCCGACGGCCGTCCCCTGCTGCTCACCGGCCCCGCCGGCGTCGGAAAGACCCGGCTCGCCCGCGCCTGGGCGGACCGCCACGCCGACCGCTTCCCCGACGGCCGGCACACCGTGGACCTCCACGGCGACGACGACACCGCCCCGCTCGCCCCCGGCGCCGCCCTGGCCGTGCTGCTGCGGGACCTCGGCGCGGACGACCTCCCCGGCGACACCACCGGACGCACGTCCCTGCTGGGCGCGTTGACCGCCGGACGCCGGCTGCTGCTCCTGCTCGACAACGCCGGCTCCGCCGAGCAGGTCGAGCCGCTGCTGCCCGGTCATCCCGAGGTGCTGGTGCTGGTCACCGGCCGCGCCCGGCTCGCCGCCGGCCTGGTCGCCCGGCAGGGTGCCGTCCCGCTGCCGCTCGGCGCGCTGGCCCCCGCGGAGGCGGCCGGCCTGCTCGCCGCGACCGCCGGATCCGGGCGGATCGCCCGGGAGCCGGAGGCCGCCGCCCGGCTGGCCGCGCTCGGCGACCAACGTCCGCTCGCGGTCGGGGTGGTGGGCGCCCGGCTCGCGGCCGGCGGGGGGAGCGTCGCCGCGCTGGCGGCGGAGCTGGAACGGGAGCGGCGGGCGGGGCACGACGGGGTGGCGGCGGCCCTGCGGGTCGCCCGGCGGGCCCTGCCGCCGGACGCCGCGAGGGTCCTGGCGCTGACCGGCCTGCTGCCGGGGTCGGGCATCGACGCGGGGGACGTCGGCGCGCTGGGGGAGCTGGCGGCGCCCCGGGCGCGCGAGGTGCTGGCGGCGCTCGCGGCCGCCCGGCTGGTGGAGGAGGCCGGGCCGGAGTGGTTCGTGCGGCCGGGGCCGGTGCGCCGGTACGCGGCCGAACTCGCCGACGGGCTCCCGGCCGTGGAGCGGACCGCCGCGCTGCGCCGGTTGCTGGACGCATGGGCGGACACCGCCGGGGCCGTCTCCGGCGGACAGGGCGCGGCGGGGGACCGGGCCGCTGCCGCCGACTGGTTCCGCCGGGTGCGACCCGCCCTGCCCGCCCTGGTCAGGGCCGGAGCCGCGGACGGGCTGGACGCCGGCGTCTGGCGGCTCGCCCACGGCTGCGGGCCGCTGCACTACCAGGACGGCGCCCACCTGGACGGGTGGGAGGAACTCGCCCGGGAGGGCCTGGCCGCGGCCGAGCGCCTCGGGGACCGGGCCGCCCGGCTGCGGCTGCGCACCGATCTGGGCCTCGCCCTGGTGTCCCGCAAGCGCTTCACCGAGGCCGCCGCGGTCGCCGAACGGGCCGTCGCGGACGCCGGGGACGTCGAGGACGCCGCCGTCCGCGACCGCTGCCTCACCGCGCTCGCCGGCACCCTCGCCGCGTCCGGCCGCAACTACGACGCCATCGCCGTCCTGGAGCGCGTCGTCGCCTCCTGCGAGGCCGGCGGCGACGGGCCGGCGACCGCCCGTGCCCTGGACCACCTCGCCCACTGCCTGTACCGGGCGGGGGAGGCGGAGCGCGGTCTCGCCCACATCGACCGCGCCCTCGGCCTGGTCCGCGACCACCCCGGCGACCCGCTCCAGGGCACCCTCCGCTTCAGCCGTGCCGAGGCCCTGCGGGTCCTCGGCCGGGTGGAGGAGGCGCTCACCGCCTCGCGCGAGGCACTCGCCGTCGCCGAGGAGCGCGGCGACACCCGGCTCGCCCTCCTCGCCCTCGACTTCAACGGGGCCGTCCTCGCCGAACTCGGCCGCGCCGGGGCCGCCGCCGACTGCTGGCGGCGCGCCCTCGCCCTGCACACCGCGGAGGGCCGCACCGACCCGGCGCTGGCGCGCCGCCTCGCCGCGCTGGAGCCGTGAGGGTCGGCGGCGGACGGCGGACGGCGGACGGCGGACGGCGGACGGCGGACGGCTGTCGGTGGCGGCCGGTACGGTCACCGTGGCCGTCGCCGACGGCCGTCGGACGCCCCGGAGGACTCCTGTGCTCGCGCTCCACGCCTTCGCCACCTGGGAGCCGCTGCTGACGCTCCTGCGGGCCGGCCGCCCGGCCGCCCGTACCGGTGCGATGACGGGAAGCGTCGCGGTGGCGTCCTGGAGTCTGCCCCTCGACCGGGAGTCCGGTGACCGGGCGGCGGCGCCGGTGCAGCGTGCGCTCGTGGAGGCGGGGGTGCGGGAGGTGGTGTTCGCGGCGGAGACCGCACCGGACGGCGGGACCGTGCTGCACGTGTGCGAGACGGGCCCCGCCGTGGAGCTCCCGCCCGGCCCCCGGAGCCCGGGCCGGGGCACGCTCGTCCTGGTCGACGGCGCCGTGGCCGAGCCCTGGCGCCGCCGGCCCGAACCGGTGCCCGGCGCGGTGTCGGCGGCGTCCGCGGACCCGGAGCTGCTGGAGCGGACGCTGCGCGAGCGGCTCCCCGACGCCGTCGGCGTGACCGAGGAGGAGATCGCCGCCACCGAGGAACGGCTCGGCGTCGCCCTGCCCGAGGAGCTCAAAGCCCTCTACCGGGTGACCAGGGTCTTCCCGCCCGGACCGGACGGATCGGGGGACTGGGAGGCCGACTTCGCGGAACAGCAGGCCGCCGAGTCCGCCGTCGGATGCGAACTCTCCTCCCTGGAGCACCTGTTCACCTTCGGCCCGACCTTCCGGAGGGGCGAGTGGTGGCACGCGGCGACGACGGCGGTCGCCACCCCGCCCGGCGCGGCGGTCCAGGGACTCGTCGGATCGCCCGGCTGGATCGCCTTCGGCAGCAACGGGGGTGACACCTTCGCCGTCGACCTGACGCCCGGCCCCGGGGGCCACCTCGGCCAGGTCGTCCTGATCGGCCACGAGGAGAGCATCGGCGCCGAGCTGTACGGCGAGTCCCTGACCGGGCTGGTCCTGAACCGCTTCGAGCGCGGTGTCCGGGAGGCCGGCCCGCCGGAGCCGCGGCCGGCCGAGGTGACGGCCGAGGTGACGGCCGTGACCGGTGGCGGGCACGGGCCGGACGCGCTCGGGTCCGCCGCGCACCCCGAGCTGGAGGTCGTGCGGATCCGCGGCGGTGGCCGGCCGGGCGGCACGCCCCTCGGCCTCGCGCCGATCGCCGGGCTGCCGAGGGTGCGCACCCTCGTCGCCGGCCCCGGCACGCTCGCCGACCCGCTGGAGGTCGCCGGCCTGCCGGGGCTGGAGTACCTCGCCCTCGGGCCGGACGAGTGGCGCGTGCTCCTGGACGCCGGGGCGGTCCCGCCCGGGCTGTCCGCCGCCGCGGTCGAGGTGCGCGGCGACGAGCGGCCGTCGGAACTCGTCGCGGTGGCCAACGCCGTCCTCGCGCTGTGGGACCGGCCGCTGATCACCCGCACCACCGTCGAGGGTCGCCTCGGCCCGTCCGCGGCCGAGGGCCGATCGCTCAGCGGCGGGGACGGGGACGACGGCGGGGGCGGCGGCGGGGGGCGGTGAGGAGGGCGAGCGCGAGGACGAGGACGGCGAGGCCGGTCCAGGAGACGACGGTGAGGCGTTCGCCGAGGGCGGCGACACCGAGGACGGCGGCGACCGCGGGTTCGGCCAGCGTCAGGGTGGTGGCCGTCTGGGCGGAGGTGTGGCGCAGGCCCCGGCCGAACAGGCGGTAGGCGAGGAAGGTGGTCACCACGCCCAGGTGCAGCACCACGAGCGCGCCGCGCGGGGTGGCCGCCCAGCGGGGGTCGCCGGTCAGCAGCACGGGCAGCACCAGCACGGCGGCCGCGCCGAACATCGCCCCCATCACCCCGGCCGACGGGTGGCCGTGGGCGATCAGCCGGCCGCCGACCAGCGAGTAGACCGCGTAGGAGAGACCGGCGAGGGCCGCCAGCAGGACGCCGGGGAGGTCCATCGCGGTGCCGCCGCCGCCGAGTTGCGGGCCGAGGACCAGCAGGGTGCAGCCGAGCACGGCGGTCGAGGTCGCGCCCGCCCAGCGGGCGGTGGGCCGGGGGCCGCCGGTGAGCCAGGCCAGCAGGCCGGTGAAGACCGGGGCGCTGCCCAGGGCGATCACGGTGGCCACCGCCACGCCCGTCCGGGCCACGGCGGGGTAGAAGGTGACCGGGTACCCGGCCACGGCCAGCGCGCCCAGGAGCAGCAGCCGCCGTTCGCGGGGCGTGCACGTCCTGGGCAGGGAGCGGGCGGTGCGGTCGGACAGCAGGAGCAGCAGCCCGCCGAGGGCCAGTCCGGCGCAGCCGATCGCGGCCGCCGGGGCGCCGGCGGGGGCGAGGGAACCGGCCGTGCCGGTGGTGCCCCAGAGCACGGCGGCGGCGAGGACGGGCAGCGGACCGGCGAGGGCGCCGGGACGGCGGGCCGGTGCGGGGGTGGCGGGCGCGGTGCGGGAGCCGCCCGCGGGTGCGGGCGTGGAGGTGCGGTTCGGCACAGTCGTGGACTTCCGTTGTCGAATTCCGGGATTCCGGCAGGCGGACTGGATTCGGAACGGGCGCACGACACGGACCCCCGGCGCCCTTGCGGGCCGGCCGGGGTCGCGGGATCAGGCGTGCCGGTGTGTGCGCCCGGTCAGGCGGACAGCGGTGGCAGCACGACGTGCCAGTACGAGGTCATGCGGCGATGCTACCGTCCGCGCCGTCCCGGCCCGCGACCGGTGGTGAACGCGGGGCGGGGCGGCAGCCGTACTCGTCACCGTGACGGTGATGACCACAGGACGAGGTGCTGGCAAGCTGGCGGCCATGGCGGAAACGGCGGGTGAGGCAGGGGTCCGGGAACTGGTCGCGGGGTGGCTCGCGGCCGAGCCGGCCGAGGACGACGACGGCGGGCCCGGCGGAGGTGGGCCCGGCGGTGGGTGGGCGGTGCCACCGGCCGACGGGGCGGTGGTGGTCGCGGCCGCCCGGCGGCTGGCCGTGGACGGCCTGGGGCGGCGCGGTCCGCGCACGGTGGTCCCGGACGGGCTGCGGATGATCGCCGAGGCGCTGGTGGTCGACGAGCACCCCTCGGCGGCGCGGTGGACGGCGCTGGAGCGGGCACAGGCGGTGGAGTGGGTGGCGCTGCTGCTGCACCGCTTCGGCGAGGACGGCGTGGCCGTGCTGACCGCGGAACTGCTGGGGGAGCCCGGGGCGGCGGTCGTCGCTCCGGCCGGGGCGGCGGTGGCGGCGGACTCCCCGGCGGCGGACCGGGCGGACCGGGAGGCGGACCCCGGAGCGCCCTCAGCCCGCTAACGTCGCCAGCCGCTCGTCCAGCTCGCGGACGACCGTGGTGTCACCGAGGCGCCCGTACAGGCCGCGGGCCGCGCGCAGCGTGCCGACGGCCTCCGGGGCGCGGCCGGCCGCCAGCAGGAAGTCGGCGAAGTGCCGTTCGGCGACCGCGTGCAGATGGACGGCCCCGGCGAGGCGGCAGCGCTCCAGGGTCTGCCGCCAGGCCCGTTCCGCCTCGGCGGACCGGCCGAGCAGCTGGAGGGCGTGTGCCTCGTTGATCATCGCGGAGAGGTGGAAGACGGCCATCGGATGTTCGGCGAGCAGCGCGCGGGCCTCCCGGGCGCGCCGCAGCGCCTGTGCCGGCTCGCCCGCGAGGCCGTACAGGCCGGCGGTGTTGCTGAGCGCGTAGGGGGCGTGCTCGGCGTGGCCGTGCGCCTCCGCGAGGGCGATCGCCTGCTCGCCCAGCCGGACCGCCTCGGCCGGCCGCCCGCCGGCCGCCGTGGTCACGGCCAGCACGGTGAGGGCCTGCACCCGGACGGTGTCGTCGGTCCCGGAGGTGCGGTCGACCGCGCGCCGGGCCAGCCGGTGCGCCTCCGCCGTCCGGCCCCGGCCGCTCAGGGCACGGGCCGTGACGGCCTCCATCGCGGCGACGGCCGCCGGGTCGCCGGTGCGGCCGGCGGCGTGGAGCCCGGTGTGCAGGCAGGCCAGCCGGTCCGTGTGCCGGCCGACGCTGTAGTAGAGACCGTCGGCGCGGTAGGCGAGCTGCCAGGCGCGGTGCGGGTCGCCGGTCTCGTCGGTGGCGGCGACCAGGCCCCGGACGGCGGGCTCCTCGGCCTGGAACCAGTCCAGGGTCGAGCGGACGGTGGGGAAGCGGGGCCGGGCGGCGGGGCCGGTGCGGCGTCCGGGGGCGGGCTGGAGCAGGGCGGCGCCGTGGGCCACTGCGGCGAGGTAGTGGTCGGCCAGGGCTGCAGTGGCGGTGGTCCGCTCCGCCACCGGCCGGGCGTCGAGGAGTTCGGCGCCGTACAACCGGACCAGGTCGCAGCGGCGGTAGCGGCCGGGGGCGATCTCGGTGAGCAGGTGGTGCGCGGCGAGGGCGGCGAGCGCGCCGCCGGCCTCGGCGGGGTCGGCGCCGAGCAGCGCGGCGGCCGCCGGGACGTCGGTCTCCGTGCCCGGGTGGACGGCGAGCAGCGCCAGCAGATGGGCCGCGGTGCCGGGTAGATGACGGAGCGTCAGATCGAGTGCGGCGCGGATGCTGGTGCTTCCCCGCGTCTCCAGGGCCTGCAGCCTGGTGCGCTCGTCGGCGAGTTCGGGCACCAGATCGCCGATCGCCCAGGCCGGACGGGTCGCCAGCCGGGCGGCGGCGATCCGCAGGGTGAGCGGCAGCCGGCCGCAGAGCTCGGCCAGCCGGTCGGCGGCCTCGGGCTCGGCGGCCACCCGGGCGTCGCCGAGCAGGTGTTCCAGCAGGCGGCGGGCGTCCTCGGCGGGCAGCGGGCCGAGCCGCAGCGGGGCGGCGCCCTCGGTGACCACCAGGTCCTCCAGGCTGCTGCGGCTGGTGATCAGGGCCGCGCCGTGCGGGCCGGAGGGCAGCAGATCGGCGAGGTCCCGGGCGTCGCGGACGTTGTCCAGCACCACCAGCAGGCGGCGGTTGCGGGTCAGCGACCGGTAGAGCGCGGCCCGGGCCGCCCGTTCCCCGGGCAACTCGGCCTCCGGGACCCCGAGGGCGCGCAGGAACCGGGCGAGCGCGGCGGAGGGGTCGACGGGGCGGCCGGGGCCGAAGCCGTTGAGGTCCGCGAAGAGCCGCCCGTCGGGGAAGGCTGCGGCCGCGCCGTGCGCCCACCGCACGGCGGTGGCGGTCTTTCCGGTGCCGGGCGGGCCGACCAGGACGCCGACGCGTGCACCGGCGCTTCCTCCGCCCTTCAGCTGCTCGTCGAGGCGCCGGAGTTCGGCGGTGCGACCGACGAATCCGGCGGCGGGGCGCGGAAGCTGATCGGGTGCCGGTGCCGGTGCCGGTGCCGGTGCCGCTGCCGCTGCCGGTGCGGGTGCGGGTGCGGCTGCAGGTGCCGGTCGGGCGGCCGCGGGGCGGAGGCCGGGCTTGCAGCTCGGGAACAGGGTCGGCGTCGACGTCGCACGCGGCGAGCGCGGGGCGGCCGCGGTGGTGCTGTCCGGCAGGGGGAGGCCGATGATGCCCGCGGGCGCGGCGCCGCTCGGGCGGCGGGCCGGATCGTCGGAGAGGAGCCCGGACACCGCCGACCGCAGGGCGGCGCCCGGGCCGACGCCGAGATCGGCGGCGAGCCGGCGGCGGGTGCGGTGGTAGGTGTTCAGCGCGTCCCAGGGGCGGCCGGCCTGGCTCAGGCAGAGCACCAGCAGGGCGGCGAGCGGCTCGTTCCACGGCTCCGCCTCCAGCGCGCGGTCGAGTTCGGACACCGCCTCCGCGCCCCGCCCGAGCCGGAGCAGCCGCTCGGCCCAGGCCTCCAGTGCCAGCGCCCGGTCCTTGCGGAGGCGGTCGGCGAGCGCGTCGCGCAGGTCGGTCTCCGGCAGGTCGGCGAGCGCGGCGGGACCGTGCCACAGGTCGAGCGCCCGGCGCAGCAGCCCCGCCGCCGCCTCGTCACCGGCGGGGGTGCTCTCCGACGCGGCCCGGGCCACCAGCTGACCGAACAGCAGCGAGTCCACCGCGTGGTCCGGGCCGTCCAGCCGGTAGCCGGGCGGACGGGTCGACAGGACGAGGTCCGAGCCGGCGATCAGCTTGCGCAACGCGGCGATGTGGCCCTGGAGCGCCGCCCGCGCCTGGGCGGGGGGCGTGTCCCCCCAGAGCAGTTCGAAGAACCGCCCGACCGGGACGGTGCGGCCGAGTTCGAGCGCCAGCAGGGCGAGCGTGGCGCGCCGCTTGGCGGCGGCGGGCTCGACGGACCGGCCGTCGGCGGTCCGCAGTTCCACCGGGCCCAGCAGCCGAACGAACACGGATTCTCCCAGGTGAGAGCGGGTGGACGAGGGTCTCCGTCCCTGTGCGGGGCGCAGTCTAGCCACGCTGAAAGTGCGGTTTGTGACGTTCGGTGCACGGTTTCGGGAATGGTGGGGATCGGACCGTCAGGGGGTTGACGGGAGCCGGTCCGTCGTCCCCGCGGCGACGGGTCGGCGGCGGTCCTCCTGGTCGGGGACGACGGGCCGGGGGGCCGGGGTTGCGGCCCCGGGCGTCGGGGCACGGCCGGGCAGGTGTGTTCCGGGTGCAAACCAGAGGGGGCCCGGCCCGGGGGTCCGCCCGTCGGGAAGCGCTGTGGCGGGTGTGACGGGTGGTGCGGGCGGCCTCGCGGTGGACGGGCAGTGGTCCGGCCTGGGACCAGGGTCCCAACCGTGGCCGGCCGTCCGGTGCCGGGCGCCTGCCCGGCGGTTCGGGAGGTGTGCACGATGGGGAGGGCCCGCCTGCCCGAAGGGGAAACCGGTGCGCAGGGCTCCGTGGCCGCTCGCCCCGGTGCGGCGCACCGGACGGGAACGACCCGTGTCCGCTGTTCAACGGCCGGGGTGCGGCCGCCGGTTCACCGGCCGGTGCGGCGGCCGACGGCCCGTGAACCCGGGCCTCCGGATGCGCCGTCGACCAGGGTGGCGGGGCTGTGGCGGTTCCGCGGGTCTTCGACCGCCGGGAAGGGCGATCATGCTGCGAATGAACGGGCCGCTGCGGATCACGGTCCTCGACAAGGACGCCTACTACGAGCAGCGCGTGGTGGTGCACACCCCGTACGGCACCTTCGTGCTGGAGGGGCGGATCGGAGCCTCCCTGGACGTGCGGGCGGAGGAGTGGGAGCTGGAGCTCCAGCACTGCGTCCCCGGCGTCGGCTGGCGGCCCAACGTCCGCGTGCTGCCGTACCCGTGGCAGACCTCGCGGAGCGGCGCGCGCAGCCGGATCGTGCGCAGCAAGGACTGCGACTGGCCGAACGGCGACCCCACCGAACGCAACCTGATCCTGCGGCTGTCCGGAACGGTCACCGACCGCACGGGCGAGTCGGCGTCCCCCGCGGCGGGGCCGGCGCCGGGCACGCGCGGGGAGACGCGGACCAGTTCCGGCACGGACTTCGGAGCGGTGGGGGGCCGGGCCCCGGCGGTGCCGACGCACGGCGTGACTGCGCTTCCCGGCGTCCCCGCCCAGGCCGGGCGCCCGGTGACGGGCGGGGGCGAGGTGCCGGCCGTCGCCGCCGGGCACCACGTGGGCGTCGTCCCGGCGGTGCTCAGGGCCTGCGGGAACGTCCAGCCCCAGCCGGCCCGGCTGTCGATGGGCCGGGTGCTGCCGGCCGAACCGGCGGCACCCGTGGCCGCCATGCCCGCCGTCCCGGCGGTGGCGGCGGGCCCGGTCGCCCCGGTGGCGACGGCTTCCGAGGCTTGGGCGGTCGGCCGGTAGGTCGGGGTGGCCGTCCTGTTCGCTCTCGCCGGTGGCGGCGGCTTCTGAGGCCCGGGTGGGGTGGGGTGGGGTGGGGGGTGGTACCCGTAGCCGCTGGTCGCGCCTTCCCGGCGGTGGTGACGGTGCCTGAGGCGGGGTGGTTGGCTGGTTGAGTGGGGTTGGGGGGTCGGCGGTGGGGTTGGCTGCCGCGCCTCCCTCCCGGCGGTGGTGGTGGGCCGGGTCGCCCCGGTGGCGGCGGCTTGCGAGGCTTGGGCGGTCGGCCGGTAGGTCGGGGTGGCCGTCCTGTTCGCTCTCGCCGGTGGTGGCGGCTTCCGAGGCCCGAGCGGGGTGGTGAGGTGGTGGTGTGGATGGCCGCCACGCTCGCCCTTCTGGCGGTGGTGACGGCTTCCGGGCGGTGGTCGGCCGGTAGGGCGAGGTGGCGTTCGGCGGCTGTGGCTGGTCGGCCGTTGAGCGCCGGGCCTAAGGGTTGGTAAGGGCCTCGTCGGAGGCCCGTCGCCTCTTGAGCGGGTGGTGGCCGGCCAACCCGGCGGCCGCACTCGTGGTGAAGGCTTCCGAGGGCGGCCCGATGTCGTGTCGCCGGGTGGCATCGGGCGGTTGTGGGGGGAGGAGGGGGGACGCCGGCCGACGAGCGGGCCGGCGTCACTGCGGGTCGGGATCCTCGGGCGGCTCGGGGGTGGTGAGGGCGAGGCCCGGGGTGAGGTGGAAGCGGGCGGGGGAGTCCGCGCGGGGGCGTTCGGCCGGGGGCATGGCGGCGCGGCGTTCCAGCCAGGCGCGGAGGCGGGAGAGGGCGTTGCGGTTGCGTTCGGACGGGTCGCCGCCCGATTCGCGGAGGAGGACGCAGGGCGGGCGGTCGCCGTCGGAGGGGACCACGCCGACCACGGTGAACGCGGTTCCCGGGGGGAATGCGGCCTGGGGCGGGCTGTCGGTGGAGTCGAAGACGGAGGTGCGTCGGCCGGTCGCCGACCAGATGAGGAACTCGACCGAGGAGCCGGGGATTTCGGAGCCCGGGGCGGTCAGGCCGGCCAGGGGTGCGGGTTCGCGGAACTGACGGCCGGTGGGGTAGTGGGAGAGGACCGACTCCGGGTCCAGCGCCGCATCGGCCCCGAGCAGGACGGCACCGTGGTGGCTCGGGAGGCGGCGCAGGCCGGCACCGAGGCAGCGCAGGAACGGTTGCAGGGCCTCGTCGCCGGACCGTGCGGCGGCGACGAGGCCGGCGCGGGTGGTGGGGACGCCGGTGTCGGTGTGGTGGAGCAGGACGGCGGCCAGGTCGGGCTTGAAGTCGTCCTGGGCAGTGGAGCGCAGACCGGGGAGCCGGGTGGCGAGCTGTTCGAGGCGCCCGGTGCAGCGGTGGTAGTGGTCGCCGAGCAGGGTCCGGACGGCGTCGCGTTCGGCGGCGCCGGTCGCGGTCACCGGTGCGGGGCCGTCGTCGGGGCCGAACACGCGGGCGGTCGGGGAGGGAACCGGCGGAGGCGGCGGAGCCGGGGCAGCCGGTGCCGCCGGGGGAGGGGACGGGGAAGGGAGGGGCTCGGGCGCCTCGGCGGGCTCGACCGGAGGTGCTGGAGGAACCGGGGCCGCCGGGGGGACCTCCGGGGTGCGGAAGGGACGGGATTCGCCGCCGACGGTGCCCCCGCCGGCGGTGGCGACGGCAGGGGCGGCCGCGGGCGTCCGGCGGGGTGCCGGGGTGGCGCCGGCGGTGCTGCCGGTGGCGGGGGCGGCGGTGGCCCGGACGGGCGTGGGCAGCGGGACCGGCCGCGGCGCGGGTTCGGGCTCGGCCTGGGGTTCGGCCTGGGGCTCGGGGACGGCGGGCACCTGGTGGCGCACCGGCGGCTCGGCCTCGGCCTCCGGCACGGGCGGCACCCGGTGCGGGGCCGGGATCTCGGTGCGCGCCTCGGGGAGGGCGGCCGGAGCGGGGCGCATCGCGGCGGGGAGCGTCGGGGCAGGGAGCGTCGGGGCGGCCATCGGAGCGGGGCGCATCGCGGCGGCGGTCGGCCGGCCGATGCCGTACGAGACCGCGGCCACGGCGGGCGGCCCGTTCAGCGGCTGTTCGGTGCCGAGCCACTCCAGCTCGTGCATCCGCGCGACGAAGCGGCCGACGCGTTCGGCGGCGGGCTCCAGCAGCCCGTGCACCAGCAGGCCGAAGCCCTCCGCGCCGGCCGCCGGGAGCCGGTCGAGCAGGGCGCCGAGTTCCTCGAAGGCGTCGGCCGGCACCGGGCGGTCGCGCTCGCCGACGATCAGCAGCGGGCGGGCCGCCTCGGGGCGCCGGAAGCGCGGGGTGAGCACGTGCGGGGGTTCGGGGCGCAGCCAGAGTCCGGCGGGGACGGCCTCCAGCGCCCAGTACGGGAACGCCCGGAACACGGCCGGCCCGTCGGTCCGCCAGTCGGCGCCGCCGTTGCGCCAGGCGGCGGGGCTGGTGGGGGCGCCGGGGGCGGTGGCCAGACGCAGCAGGAACGGCTCCCAGCCCTCCCGGCCGTCGCGGTCCAGGACCCGGGAGGTGGGGCCGCCGGGGCCGAGCACGGGCAGGCCGATGGCGGCCTGCACCGGCCGGGCCGTGCGGGCGGCCAGTGCTCCGCTGAGCGCGGCGAGCTGGTCGGGGGCCGCCCAGGGGGCGCTGACCAGGGGGCGGTCGGTGCCGAGCGGCAGGGCGAGCACGGCCTCGGTGAAGTCCTCGGGCAGCAGGACCGGCCGGGCCGGGGTGCCGATGAGGACCACGGCGTTGCCGGGCGGCGCGGCGGCCAGCCGGAGGCCGGGCAGCGGTGCGGTGGACGGGTCGGCCGGGTCCGTGAGCCAGAAGCCGGCGGGCAGCCGCAGGACCCGTACGGCCTCGGCCCGGCCCCTGACGGCGGCCGCGGAGTGCGCAGCGGCCCCGGAGGCCGGAGCGGGCGTGGAGGCGACGGGGGCCACGCCGGCCGGGGCGGGGCCGGGCGGTGCCTCGACCGGGGCGGCGGTGCCCAGGGTGCTGTGCAGCCGGCGGGGCGCCTGGCCCGCCTCGCACCGCCACCACGAGGACGCCTCGACCGCGCCCGCCGGGTCGGTGACCTTGAGGTTGCCGGCCGGGGTGATCTCCACCAGACCGTCCGGGGCGACGACCGGCACGCCCGCGCGTTCGGCGACCACCTCGGCGGGCCGCCGGCCGTTGGGCGCGAGGGCGGCCAGCCCGGAGGCGGCGAGCACCAGGTGGGCGGCGCCGCGGGCGCGGGCGATCACCCCGAGGTCGGCCATCCGGTCGCGCAGCACCTTGGCCGAGTCGGGGGCGGCGGCGACCACGACGACGGCGTCCGGGACGGGCCGCAGGGCGCCGATCGCCGCGGTCAGCTCGTCCTCGCGGGCGGTGGACGCCGCGATCACGAAGTGGGGCCCGAGCGCGCGGAGCACCGACGGGCCCGGGCCCGGCGCGACGGCGGGTGCGGTGGCCGACCCGACGCCGGACCCGTTGCCGGACACGGTGGCCGGCAGCGCGGGCCGGGCCGGTCCGGGGGCGGGCGCGGGCACCTCGGCGGGCGCGGGCCCGGCGGGCAGCGCGTGCTGCGGCCCGCGCCGGAATCCGAAGCGGCGGCGGGGCTCGGCCGGGGGCGCGGGCTCGCCGGAGCGCGCACCGGTGCGGGAGAGGCTCATCGTCCTGGACTACGGCCCCCACCGCGCCCCCGGTTCACCGCCCGCCGAACCCCTGCCGCAGCATCCGCCGAACCCCCGCCCGCGCGCCCGTCCCGTCAGGCCCCCGCCGCCCCGGCCGCCTCCGGCTCGGCCCCGGCCTCCGGCTCCGGCTCGGGCTCCGGCATCAGCCCGGTCTGCACCTGCACCGTCCGGCGCCGGGTGATGTGCAGGCCCCGGCCGGGCGGCAGCACCCGGGGCTTGACGCTGCCGAACAGCGTGCCCTCGCTGGGCGGGCAGGACAGCAGCGTGATCGGCGTGTTGACGTCCTGGAGCCGGCGCAGCAGCTGGTCACTGTAGGACCGGCCGATGCCGTTCGCCGAACGGGCGACGATCAGGTGCAGGCCGAGTTCGGTGCCCTGCGCCAGGTGTTCGAGGAGCGGGCCGAACGGGCCGGGGCCCGCCGCGCCGGGGACGAGGTCGTAGTCGTCGACGACGACGAACAGCTCCGGCCCGGTCCACCAGTCGCGCAGCCGCATCCTGGCCGGGCTGATCTCCTCGCCGGGCAGCCGGGCCTCCATGGCGCGGGCCGCGCCGGTGACGACCTGCCGCAGCACGTCCACGGAGACGGCGTAGCCGAGCCGGTACTCCTCCGGCACGCTCTCGTAGAGCCCGCGCCGGAAGTCGACGAGCATGATCCGGGCCTGCGCGGGGGTGTAGGCGGAGGTGATCCCGGCGATCAGCAGGCGCAGCAGGTTGGTCTTGCCGCTCTCGCTGTCGCCGACCACCAGCAGGTGGGGCGACTCCTCGAAGTCGTGCCAGAGCGGCGCGATCGCGGTGTCCTCCAGGCCGAGGGCGACCCGCAGCCGGCCCTCGGGCGCGGGCAGCGAGGCGGCGTCCAGCAGCAGCGGCAGCATCCGCACCTCGGGTGCGCGCGGGCCGCTCCAGTGCTCGTTGACGGCGTCGACGAGGTCGGCGATGCCGTCGGCGAGGTCGTCGGAGTCCCCCTGGCCGTCGATCCGGGGGAGGGCGCCGAGGAAGTGCAGCCGCTCCTTGGTGAGGCCGCGGCCGGGGCTGTGCGGGACGGTCTCGGCGGCGCGCATGTTGATCATGGAGTCGATGGGGTCGCCCAGGCGCAGCTCGAAGCGGGTGCCGAACTGGTCGCGCACACCGGCGGTGATCTCGCCCCAGCGGGCCGCCGAGACGACGAGGTGCACGCCGTAGTTGAGGCCGCGGGCGGCGATCGGGGCCAGCGCGGTCACCAGGTCCATGAACTCCTGGCGCAGGGTGCCCCAGCCGTCGATGACCAGGAAGACGTCGCCGTGGCGGTCGTCGGCGAGCTCCGGGTCGCCGGCGGCCCTGCGGCGGCGGAAGGTCGCCATCGAGTCGACGCCCAACTGCGCGAAGCGCACCTCGCGGCGCGCGATGATGCCGTTGACCTCGGCGACGGTGCGCCCGATCCGCTCCGGGTCGTGGCGCCCGGTGACGCCGCCGACGTGCGGCAGCCCGCGCAGCGAGGAGAGCGTGCCGCCGCCGAAGTCCAGGCAGTAGAACTGGACCTCCTGCGGGGTGTGGGTGAGCGCCAGGGCGGTGATCAGGGTCCGCAGCAGGGTGCTCTTCCCGCTCTGCGGGCCGCCCGCGACGCCGACGTGACCGCCGGCGGCCGACAGGTCGGCGGTGAGCAGTTCGCGCATCTGCTGGAACGGGCGGTCCACCACGCCCACCGGGACGGTCAGCGTGCCGACGGCCGGGCGGCCGTCGGGGGCCAGGCCGTGCCGGGGCCCGGGGGTCAGCGGCGGCAGCAGCTCGTCCAGGGTGGGCGGGGTGTCCAGCGGCGGCAGCCAGACCCGGTGGGCGGGCGGACCGGCGTCGAGCATCCGCGCGGCGGCCAGGTCCAGCAGGTTCGGGGCGTCCTCCTCGGCGGCCTCCCGGGCCTCCTCGGCGGCCAGCACCTCCGGGTCGGGGTCGCGCGGCGCGATGTACTCGGTTCCGTACGCGACGATCTGCCCGGCCACGGCCGCCTGCTGGACGGCGCCCCGCCGGCGGCGGTAGGGGCCGGAGACGTAGGCGGCCTTGAAGCGGGTGAGCGTGGCGATGTCGCTGCGCAGGATGCCGTTGCCGGGCTGGGAGGGCAGCTGGTAGGCGTCGGGCACGCCGAGCACGCCGCGGCTCTCCATGGCGGAGAAGGTGCGCAGGCCGATCCGGTAGGAGAGGTGGGACTCCAGCGCGTGCATCCGGCCCTCGTCCAGGCGCTGCGAGGCGAGCAGCAGGTGCACCCCCAGCGAGCGGCCGAGCCGGCCGATCATGATGAACAGCTCCATGAAGTCGCGGTGCGCGGTGAGCAGTTCGCTGAACTCGTCGACCACCACGAAGAGCGTCGGCAGCGGGTCGAGCTGGGCGCCGCCGGCCCGGGCCGTCTCGTAGTCCAGCAGCGAGCTGTAGTTGCCGGCCGCGCGCAGCAGCTCCTGGCGGCGGTTCAGCTCGCCGTGCAGGGCGTCGCGCATCCGGTCGACCAGGGCGGCCTCGTCGGCGAGGTTGGTGATCACCGCGGAGGTGTGCGGGAGCGCGTCCAGTCCGAGGAAGGTGGCGCCGCCCTTGAAGTCGACCAGGACGAAGTTGAGCGTCTCCGAGGAGTGGGTGAGCGCGAGCGCCAGCACCAGCGTGCGCAGCAGCTCGGACTTCCCGGAGCCGGTGGCGCCGATCAGCATGCCGTGCGGGCCCATGCCGCCCTGCGCGGACTCCTTGATGTCGAGTTCCACCGGCTTGCCGTCCGCGCCGACGCCGATCGGCACCCGCAGCCGCCGCCCGCGCGGACGCTCGGCCCAGCTGCGGGCGATGTCGTGCTGGTACAGGTCGTTGACGCCCAGCAGCGAGGTCAGGTCGAAGTCGGTGCTGAGAGGCTCCGAGACGTCCATCGCGTCGCCGAGCCGGTACGGGGCGAGCGTGGTCGCGTAGCGGCGGGCGGCCGGGGTGCTCAGGGCGTCCGGGCGGCCGAGCGGGGTGATCTCGTCGCGCCGGTTGCGGTCGGCGGTCACGAGGTCCAGCCGGTCGCCGGTGATCCGCAGCCGCATCCGGAACGGCGCGTGCTTCCACTCCACCGCCCCGGAGACGTCCAGCAGCACGGCGTTGCGGTAGCCGGCCAGCAGGGCGCGGCTGCCGGCGGGCAGCTTGACGCCGTCCAGCACGATCAGGGTGAACGGCTCGTCCCGGCCGGGCTGGGTCTCCGGTTCGAAGGGCGGGCGGTCGGAGAACTCCGGGCCCAGCACCTGCTCCAGCTCCAGCAGCGAGTCGGCGACCAGGCGCACCGGGCCGGCGCCGTCCGTCTCGGTGGGATGCAGGGCGTGCGGCAGCCACTTCAGCCAGGTCCACTCCTCGCGCAGCCCGGGGGCGACGGCGGCCGCGATGCGCAGCTCGTCGGGGGCGTGGAAGAACGCGAGCTGGGCGATCATCGCCCGGGCCAGCGCGCGGGCCGGGCCGGGGTCGGCGGCCTCGGCGGGCTCCGTCCCGGCGGGCGCGGGCGGGACGTCCGGCTCCTCGCCGTCCGCCGGGTCGGCCGGCGGCGCGGGGTGCTCGCAGCGCAGCAGGATGTGCGCGTAGCCGCGCACGTGGACGGCGATCGGCTGGTCGGCGATCGAGCCGTAGGCGTGGATGAAGCGGCGCAGCGCGTGCGCGCACAGCGGTTCCAGGTCCTCGACCGGCTGGGTGGACAGCGGGGCCAGCTTGACCGCGAGGCGCTGGGCGCCGGTGGCGATCCGCACGTCGCCGAAGTCCGGGTGGGCCGCCCGCCGCTCCCACAGCCGCGAGGTCCGCACCAGCGTGCCGAGCGCGTCCGGCGCGGGGTGGCGCCAGGCGAGCGCCAGGCGCTGGTTCACGATGTGGCGGCGGACCTGACGGCGCACCTGGGAGAGGTAGCGCAGGTAGTCGCGGCGTTCGCCGCGCAGCTGGCGCTTGCGGTCGCTGGCACCGCGGATCAGCTGGGTCACCAGCATGCCGACGGCCGACAGGCCCATCATGCCCATCGCCACGTAGGTGAGCGGCCCGCCGCCGGACTGCGGGTTGAGGAAGATCATCACCATCGAGAGCGAGCTCAGCGCCATCGGCGCCATGGCGATCATGTTGGACATGCCGCTCTGCTGCTCCGGGAGCACCGGCGGTTCCTGCAACTGCAGCTCGCCGTCCGGCATCGCCGGTCCGGGGCGCCGGGGCGGACGATCGACCAGGACCACGCTCAAGGGGGCTCTCCTCTCGCGGCGCCGCCGCCGGCGCCGGTGGCGGCGGGCCCGACGGCTCGGGTCGCACCGCACTCGGGCCTACGGCCCGCGGGACCCCGTCGGTTCACCGCGCCCCGGGGGGCGGGTGAACCGGCGGCACGCCGCGGGCCGTACCTGTGGGACGGGAGAACCGGCAGGCCGATTCCACGGGAGGACGCGACAGGTGAGCACCACCACGGCGGCGACAGGACTGGTACGGCTGAGGTTCCGCGCCCCCGGCGCCGCCTTCGAACTCGCCCTGCCCGGCGACGTCGTCCTCGCCGACCTGCTGCCGGCCGTCCTCGGCTACGCCGGCCCCGAGGTCGCGGAGAGCGGTACCGAGCACTCCGGCTGGGTCCTCCAGCGCCTCGGGGCCGCACCCCTCGACGAGGAACGGACCCTTGAGGAACTCGGGCTGACCGACGGTGAGGAGCTGTTCCTGCGCCCGGGCCGCGCGGCGCTGCCCGAGGTGCACTTCGACGACCTGGTGGACGGCGTGCGCAGCGGCACCGCGGCCCGGGGCGACTCCTGGCGGCCCGCCGCCACCCGGCGCCTCGCGCTCGCCCTCGCCGTCGCCACGCTGGCCGGCGGCCTGCTGCTGCTCGCCCTGCCCGGACCGGAGGGCCCGCGCTGCGCCGCGGCGGCGGTCGCCGCGGTGCTGCTGCTGGCCGGGGGGACGGCGGCGGCCCGGCTGCTCGACGACCCGACGGCGGGCACGGCGCTGGCCGCCGCCGGTGTGCTCCACGCGGCGGCGGCCGCCGCACTGGTCCCCGGCGTCACCGGCCCGGCCCGGCTGCTCGCGGGCGGCTCGGCGGCGGTCGGCGCCACGGTGCTGGCACTGGCACTGGTCGGCTCCGGACCGTTCTTCGCCGGGCTCCTGGTGACGTCCTCGCTCACCCTCGGCGCCGGGGCGCTCGCCGCCTCCGGGGCGCCGACGACCCACATCGCGGCGGCGGTGGCCGCCGTCGCGGTGCTGTTCGGCGCCTTCGTGCCCGGCCTGGCGTTCAAGCTGGCCGGCCTGCGGCTGCCCGCGCTGCCCCGCAACGCCGACGAACTCCAGGAGGAGATCGAGCCGTTCCCGGCCGAGGACGTGCTCGCCCGCAGCCTGGTCGCGGACAGCTTCCTGGCCGGGTTCTTCATCGCGGTCGGCACCGCCTGCGCGGTCACGCTCGCGCTGCTGGCACTGGCCCGGGACGGCGGCTGGGGCCCGACGACGATGGCCGCCGACCTCGCGGTGCTGCTGCTGTTGCACGCCCGCGACATCGGCGGGCTGCGCCAGCGGCTCGCCCTGCTGCTGCCGGGTGCGATCGGTCTCGCGCTGCTGGTCGCGCGCACCGGCTGGGACGCCGCGCCGGGTTCGCGGCTCGTCGTGTTCGTGGTGATGCTCGCCGCCGCGACCGGACTCTGCGTGGCGGCCTGGACGGTCCCCGGCCGCCGGCTGCTGCCCTACTGGGGCCGGGCCGGGGACCTGCTGCACTCGCTCGCCGCGCTCGCCCTGCTGCCGCTCGCGCTCCAGGTGTTCGGCTTCTACGCGACGATGCGCGGCCTGGCGGGCTGAGCCCCGCCCCGGCCCCGCCCCCGTCCCCGCTCCGCTCCGCCCCCGGCCCCGCTCCGCCCCGGCCCCGTCCCGCTGCGCCGGACCACCGAACCGTCGTACCGAGCACCCGCACCCAGGAGGACCACCGCCATGCAGTCCCGACGCGACCAGGTGCAGGCCCACCTGTTCGTGATGAGCCGGGTCGCCGCCGGCGTCCTGCGCGCCGAGCCGGACGCCCCCGACACCCCCGTGGGCCGGACCAACCGCGGCGCCGCGATCGGCCTGGCCGTCGCCCTGCTGATCGGCGCCGGGGCCGGCGTCTACGGCCTGATCAGGCCCGGCGGCGCGAGCGGCTGGAAGCAGTCCGGCACCCTGGTGGTGGTCAAGGAGAGCGGCGCCCGCTACGTCTACGCCCAGGGCCTGCTGCACCCCGTCCTCAACGAGGCCAGCGCCCGGCTGCTCGCCGGCGGCCAGTTGAAGGTCGACCAGGTGTCGGCCCGCTCGCTGGACGGCGCCCCGCGCGGCACCCCGGTCGGCATCGTCGGCGCGCCCGACGGCCTGCCCGCGGCCACCGCCGCGGCCGGCGCCGACTGGCTGCTCTGCACGATCCGCGCCACGAGCGCCGGGTCCGCGGCGGCCAGGCCCGCACCGCAGCTCTCGGTCGCGATCGGCACCGGCCGGACCGGCCGCCCGGCCGGCGACCAGGGCGTCCTGGTGAGCGGGCCGGACGGCGCCGTCCACCTGCTCTGGCACGGCCGCCGGTTCACGGCGGACGCGGCGGGCGGCGCGGTGCGGGCGCTCGGCTGGTCCGCCGCCGTGCCCACCCCGGTCACCGCCTCCTTCCTGGCCGCCTTCCCGGCCGGGCCGGAACTGCGCGCGCCGGACGTGCCGGGCCGGGGCAAGGACGGTCCGGCGCTCTCCGGCCGGCCCACCCGGGTCGGCCAGCTGTTCACCGGCACCGGCGAGGAGCGGTACCTGCTCGCGGAACAGGGCCTGGTGGCCGTCTCCGCCACCCAGTTCGCCCTGCTGCAGGGCGATGCCCGGACCCAGCAGGAGGCCTACGGCGGCGGCCAGGTGACGCCCGGCCCGGTCGGCGCGGCCGACCTCGCCGCGCACGCCGCGCCGGCCTCCGCGGCGGCGGCCTTCGCCCCCGAGGGCCTGCCCGGCCGCCCGCCGACGCTGCTGGCGCCCCGGTCCGAACAGGCCCTGTGCGCGGCGCTGCGCCCGGCCTCCGACGGCGGCGACCTGGACGTGTCCGTGCTGGACGCCGCGCCCGTCCTCGGCCTGCCCCCGGTGCTCCAGCCCGGCGTGCTGCCCAGCTGCACCCCGGCCGACCGGATCGCGGTGCGCCCGGGCGGCGGCGCCCTGGTCCGGGCGGTGTCCGGGGCGGGCTTCGGCAGCACGCTGTACCTGGTCACCGACACCGGCGTGAAGTACCCGCTCGCCTCGCCGGCGGTGGCCGAACGGCTCGGCTACGCCAAGACCGCGCCGACGGCGGTGCCCGGGCGGGTGCTGTCGCTGCTGCCCACCGGGCCCAGCCTCGACCCGGCGCCGCTCGCGGGCGGCATCGTGCAGCCCGCGGTCACCGGCGAGGGGCGCTGCACGCGCTGAGCCGGCCCGGCTCCGCGGGGGGTGAACCACCCGGCGGAGCCGTCCCGTTCACCCTGGCGGGCCGGTCCGGCCGGCCCGCGGCGAATCGCGCCGGCCGGCAGCGGCCGGCGGCACCGAGGAGGTACTCACGTGGTCCAGCAGACGACGGTCAGCCAGCAGGCCCTTCAGGACATCAGGACCCAGGTCGAGGCGAAGTACGAGGCGATGAAGGCCACCGCCATGTACATCGAGGACATCAACACGGCGATCAAGGACAGCTTCGAGGGCGCGGCCAGCACCACCTTCCAGAACAACATCAACGCCTGGCTGGACCAGTACGCGGCGGTCAGCCGCGACTACGACGCCTTCCACGGCAAGTTCGGCGACACCAGCCAGATCTTCACCGCGACCGGCGACCACACCCTGAACGTCGCGCGCAACAGCCTCGGCGACGGCGGCGGCGGCCCCGCGGACTACGTCGAGGGCGTCCTGAACCCGAAGTGACCCCGCCGTCCGCCGAACCGACCACCCGAACCGAAGGGAACCCGCCATGACCGGGCACATGTCACTGCACTACGCCGGCGTCGACACCGCCATCAACGACCTCGACGCCCACTCCAAGACCATGCAGGCCCAGATGAAGGACCTCAGGGAGTACCTCCGGAGCAAGATCGGCGTCGAGCTCGTCGGTGCGTTCTCGGACGCGGCGGGCGCCCTCGCGACGACGCTGGAGGCCTCCGACACGGCGATGACCGCCAAGATCGACAGCGCCAAGGTCGCGCTCACCGAGATCCGTGACGCGATCCACGACGCGGACATGCGGGCCAGCACCCACTTCGACCACGTCAAGGGCTGACCGGCGTGGCGGACGACGACGAGAAGGGCGACGGCGGGACCGTCAAGATCACCGACGGCTTCCTCGCCAAGTTCCCGGAGGAGACCATCAAGGTGTTCCTCCGGGAGGTCGGGCTGGCGCTGCCGGTGCGGGACCTCAAGGCCCTCGCCGACGGCACCGCGCCGATGCTGGTCGGCAACAACTCCGGGAACTTCACCGCCCCGGGCACCCTGGCCACCACGCTCAAGGCCTATGACGACTCGATCGCCAAGATGCTGACGACGGTCGTCGAGCAGTTCGAGACCCTGGTCGTCGACCTCCAGCTCGCCGACCGCTACCTGAACAACGCGCTCGACGACGCGCTGGACTACGCACAGTTCATGAAGGTGGCGAACCGGACCCTGAGCTCCGGCTCCGGCACCGGAACCGGCACGAAGTAACCGGGCGGGGACCCCGCCACCACCGCGGAGCCGGCCCGGGAACGGGCCGGCCCCGCGCCACGCCAGGTCGGGCACGGCCGCGAGAGGGATGCCATGGTGTACATCTGGGAGGACGCGCTGACCTTCCTCGGGTCGTCGGCCGACAAGGCTCCGACCAAGCGCGGGGACGTGGTCGACGACGAGAAGCCGTGGGTCAACACCGACGTCCGCAAGCAGGTGGTCCACGCCGGCTGGCAGGGCGTCGCGGGCGACGGCACCGACGTGAAGCTCGACAGCTGGGTGGCCTGGTACTTCACCTACAGCGAGCGGGGCAGCTCGGCGGTGAAGCACGGCAGCTACGTCGTCGGCACCAGCGTGCAGTACCCGAACCTCGACGGTCCGGGCGCCAAGTTCGCCGGGTGGACGGCCAGCCGCAAGCCGCTGGAACAGTTCTACGACGGCTCCGTCAAGGCCAACGACCGGCTCGACCCGGCCTTCTTCACCAAGGCCGCCGACAACCTCCGGGACTTCAGCTTCTTCCTCGACGGCTGGATCTCCAAGATCGAGACCGTGTGGGTCAGGGGCATCGGGGAGGAGGACGGCGACTGGCAGGGCAGTGCGGCGAACGCCCTGCGGACCCTGCTGCTGGCGTTCCGCAACGAGCTGGACGCCGACAACAGGATGATCCGCCTGGCCGGGATCGACGCCCTGCTGCGCCCGGTGGACGAGACCCTCAAGACCCAGATCCGGGCACTGTGGACGGGCTTCAAGGCCTGGTGGGACACGCCCCTGGCCTGGCCGACGAACGCGGTCACCGCGGCGCTGATGGAGGGGCTCAAGGGCGCGACGCTGAAGATCGTGAATTCGAGCGACCGGACCCCGACCTGGCACAGCAAGGAGGACCCGGCCAACGGCGCGTCCGACGCCTACGGCCAGATCGAGGCCGGCGGCGTGCTCAACTCCCTGCGGATCACCGTGACCGGGGCGCCGTTCGGCGATCCCACGTCGGCCGACTTCTGGAAGCAGGTCGACAAGCGGGCCCGGGAGATCTGGGTCGCCCAGGTCGTGAAGGTCCTGGACGACGCGGCCGACAAGGCGCTGACCGCGATCGGCCAGCACTACGCGGGCATCACCAACGCCGCCAGGCCGCTGAAGCCGTTCCCGCTGATGATGCCGGACCCGAAGGCCCCCGAGGACCCGACGAAGGACCCCACCAAGGATGGGGGCACGGACGACCCGAACAAGAAGATCGACGAGATCAACAAGAAGATCGACGAGTTCGGCACCGGCAGCGGCGGGGGCGACAAGGACGGCGGCGGTCCCGGCACCAAGGACATCCCCGGTGGTCCGGACATCAAGGACATCACCGGCGCCGGCGGCGGCAGCGGCGGGAGCGGCACCGGGGGGAACGGCGGCCTCGGCGGCGGCAGCTCACCGAACCTCAACCTCGGCAACGGCGGCGGGAGCCTGCCGAACCTCGGCAGCGGCGGCGGCAGCACCCCGAACCTGAACCTCGGCAGCGGGGGCAGCGGCAGCGGCAGTACGCCGAGCCCCAACCTCGGCAGCGGCGGCACCGGTTCGGGCAGCGGCCCCGACCTGATCGGCAACCCCTTCCCCGGCCTCAACAACGGCCCGCTGCCCGACAGCCTGCTCCCCGGCGGGACCGGGTCGAACCGGCCGGTGGTCGTGCCCCCCACCTCCGTGATCACCAAGGACGGGCGGATCGTCGACGAGAGCGGCAACCCCGTCCTGGACTCCAACGGCAACCCGATGGTGGCCGGCCCCGGCTACACCATCGGCCCGGACGGCATCCTGCGCGACGGCCAGGGCAACACCGTCTCGCAGTACCGGCAGCTGCTCGCCGACCGCTACTCCGCCGGGAGCAGCGGCAGCGGAAGCGGCGAGGACGACCTGCTGACGCCCAATGAGTTCGGCGCCGGCGGCTACTCCTACAACACGATGGGCCTCGGCTCCGGCGGCTACGGCGGCGCGGGCTCGCTCGGCCTCGGCGGCAGCCCGATGATCACCGGCATGGGCGGCGGCCTCAGCAACCGGGCGCTGGCCGCCGGCGGCGACCCGTCCGCCACCAAGGCCGCGGTCGACCAGGCCAACGCCGAGCGCGCCGCCGCCGAGCGGGCCGCCCGCGCCGCGGCCCAGGAGCAGGCCGCCCTGACCGGCCGGCAGACGCCCACCACCTCCGGCGGGATGCCGCCGATGATGCCGCCGGGCGGCGGCATGGGCGGCGCCGGTGGCGCGGGCAACGAGAAGGACCGCCGCCGGACCACCTGGCTGGCGGAGGACGAGGAAGTGTGGGGCACCCAGTCCGGTGCCGTGGAAGGCGTCATCGGACGCTGACCGCCGGCCGGGGTCCCCCCCCCCCGCCCCCCCCCGCGGGGGGGGGGGGCCGCGCGCCGGGGGGGGGGGGGGGCGCGCCCGCCCCCCCCCCCCCGCCCCGCCCCGGGGCTCAGAACAGCGAGGTGCCGCTCTCCAGGTCGAGCAGGAAGCGCTTGCGGTCGACACCGGCGGCGAAGCCGGTGAGGGTGCCGTTGGCGCCGAGGACCCGGTGGCAGGGGCGGATGATCAGCAGCGGGTTGGCGCCGACCGCCCCGCCCACCGCGCGCACCGCGCGCGGGGACTCGCCGGCCAGGTCGGCGAGCTGCCCGTAGGTGACGGTCCCGCCGTAGGGGATCTTGTCGAGGGCGTCCCAGATCCGGCGGCGGAACTCGGTGCCGACCGGGGCGAGCGGCAGGTCGAAGCCGGTGCGCTCGCCCGCGAAGTACTCGGTGAGCTGGGTGACCGGCGCCGCGAGCGCCTCCGGGTCGTGCACCCAGTCGTCGGCGGGTTCGGCGAGCGCGTGCCGCTGGCCGGGGGCGGTCACGGTGGCCAGTCCGGCCGGGCCGCCGCCCTCCGGCACGATGCCGCTGAGCAGCAGCCGGCCGAACGGGCTCTCCATGGAGGTGAAGACGGTGGTGCTCATGTTGCGGTGTTCTCCGTTCCGGTACCGGGGTCTGCCAGGCTCGCCCAGAGGCGGTGCACGGCGTAGGAGCGCCAGGGGGCCCAGGCCCCCGCCGCGAGGGCGGCGGACTTCGGGTCCCCCGGGGCGCCGAGCCGGAGCAGTCCGTGCTTGACGCCGATGTCGCTCGGGAGGAAGACGTCGGGGTCGGCGAGGGCGCGCATCCGCAGGTAGCCGACGGTCCACGGGCCGATGCCGGGCAGGGCGAGCAGCTGGGCGGCCGCCTCCTCCCGGTCGACGCCGCCGTCGAGCCGGACGGTGCCCTCGGCGAGGGCCGCGCACAGGCCGGTGAGGGCGCGGCGCCGGGCGGCCGGCATCGCGAAGTCCTCCGGGGCGGCGGCCGCCAGGGCGGCGGCGGTCGGGAAGAGCAGCCGCAGCCCGCCGTTGGGCTCGGGCAGCGCCGCGCCGTACTTCTCGGCGAGCCGGCCGGCCAGGGTGCGGGCCGCGCCCACGGTGATCTGCTGACCGAGGACGGCGCGCACGGCCAGTTCGTGCGGGTCGACATGGCCCGGCGAGCGCACCCCGGGCCGGGCCCGCACGAGCGGGCCGAGCAGCGGGTCGGCGCCGAGCTGCTCGTCGACCGCGACCGGGTCGGCGTCCAGGTCGAACAGGGTGCGCAGACGCTGGACGGAGGTCGGCAGGTCGCGCAGGTCGGTGAGCAGCAGCCGGCAGTCGAGCCAGCCGCGGGTGGCCGGGTCCTCGGGGGCGAGGCCGTCCACCTCGGCGATGCCGTGGCCGTACGGGAGCGCCAGGGTGCGGCGGTAGGTGCGCACGCCGGGGCGCGCGCCCGGGACGACCTCCTCCACGCCGGGGACGGCGCGCAGGGCGAGGAAGTCGATGAGGTGGTCGCTGTCCACGGCGCCCCGGTAGGCGAGCCGCAGCGCGAGGCCGCCGGCCGGGGTGGAGGTGCGGCGGCCGGCCGTGACCTCGGCGCGCAGCCCGCTGGGGGTGCGGTCGTAGACCTCGCGGACGGTGTCGTTGAACTGCCGCACCGAGGTGAAGCCGGCGGCGAAGGCGATGTCGGTGACCGGCAGCTCGGTGGTCTGGAGCAGCAGCCGGGCGGTCTGGGCGCGGCGGGCGCGGGCGAGCGCGATCGGGCCGGCGCCGAGTTCGGCGGTGAGCTGGCGCTGGAGCTGGCGGGAGCTGTAGCCGAGCCGCTGGGCCAGGCCGGCCACGCCCTCGCGGTCCAC
Source organism: Kitasatospora sp. NPDC059462 (assembly GCF_042749955.1). Taxonomy (NCBI): domain Bacteria; kingdom Bacillati; phylum Actinomycetota; class Actinomycetes; order Kitasatosporales; family Streptomycetaceae; genus Kitasatospora; species Kitasatospora sp. NPDC059462. Next base: position 39,809 of record NZ_JBHYUU010000025.1, read on the forward strand.
GACGCCGTCGCCGATCAGCCGCATGGCCCGGCCGACCAGGTCGGCCCGGTGGTTCCACTCGGGCGAGCCGGGGACGGAGTCGGGGCGGCAGCGCCGGCAGGCGCGGAAGCCGGCGCTCTGGGCGGCGGCGGCGCTGGGGTAGAAGGTGCAGTTGACGCGCTTCGGGGTCACGGCCGGGCAGCTCGGCCGGCAGTAGATGCCCGTCGAGGTGACGGCCGTGAAGAAGACGCCGTCGAAACGGGCGTCCCTGCTGTCCACGGCGCGGTACCGGATGTCGTCGTCGATCACGTTGTCCAGTCTGCGGCACCCGGGGGCCCCGGACTGGCGGAAAACGGACATGGCAGCCGGGGCCGCCGGCCGGGAATTCACGCGCCCGCGCGCACCCCGACCGGATAGCCTGCGCACGGCCCGCCCCCGAACCCCAGGAGATCCCGTGTCCGAGCAGCCCTACACCGGTGCGGACGACCCCCGGGTCGCCGCGCTGCGGGTCGAGGAGTTCGCCTTCCCCGGACCGTTGCGGGACCGGCTGGTCGCCGCCGTGCTGTCCGGCGCCAAGACCAGCACCACCGGACTGCTGACCGAGTACGAGCGGGAGGGCGAGCCCCTGCCCGTGGCCGGCAGCCGCGGCGCGGTGGCCGACTCGGACGGGCGGATCGTCGCGGTGATCGAGACCACGGAGGTCCGCGTCGTCCCGCTCGGCGAGGTCGATCTGCGGCACGCCCTCGACGAGGGCGAGGGGTACGCGTCGGTCGCCGAGTGGCGGGCCGGGCACGAGCGGTTCTGGCACGGCCCGGAGCTGCGCGCGGCGCTCGGCGACCCGGCGTTCACCGTCGACGACGGCACGCCCGTCGTCCTGGAGCGGCTGCGGCTGGTGGCCGACCTCCGCTGACCCGCCGGCCCGACGGGCCGTGGGCGGGCGGCCCGTGGGCGGGCGGGCCGGCGGATCCGGGGCCCGCCCGCCCGACGCCCGGTCGTCACCGCTTCACGGGACCTCCCGCGGCGCGCATCGACTTGGTGATGGTCTTCCACTTCTTCAGCCGGGCCGAGGCCAGCCGGGCGTCCGAACGGGAGGCGATCCAGTCGTTCTCCCGCTGGAGCTTGCGGTAGCTCTCCATCCGGCGTTCCGGCAGCGAGCCGTCGGCGAGCGCCGCCCGGACCGCGCAGCCGGGCTCGCTGTCGTGCCGGCAGTCGTGGAAGCGGCACTGCCCGGCCAGTTCCTCGATGTCGGCGAAGGCGAGCGCCACGCCCTCGCCGCCGTAGAGGCCGACCTCGCGCAGGCCGGGGGTGTCGATCAGCACCCCGCCGCCGGGCAGCGGGACGAGTTCACGGGTGGTCGTGGTGTGCCGGCCCTTCTGGTCGCCGGAGCGGGCCTCCTGAACGGCCATCACCTCGGCCCCGGCGAGCACATTGGTCAGGGTGGACTTCCCGACGCCGGACTGCCCGAGCACCGCGGTGGTGCCGGGCGTGCAGGCGCGCAGCACGTCGATCCCCTCGCCCGTCCCGGCGCTGACCACCAGCACGGTCACCCCGGGCGCGGCGGCCTCGACGTCGGCCCGGATGAAGTCGGCGTCGTCGACGAGGTCGGCCTTGGTGAGCACCACCACCGGCTCGGCGCCGGACTCCCAGGCGAGGGCGAGGAAGCGCTCGATCCGCCCGAGGTCGGGCTCGGCGGCGAGCGAGGCGGCGATCACCACGGTGTCGACGTTGGCGGCCAGCACCTGGCCGTCGGAGCGCTTGCCGGCGACCTTGCGGATGATCGCGGTGGAGCGCGGCAGCAGCGCCGCGACCGCGGGCATGGGCAGCCCGGCCGAGAGGTCGACGGCCGCCCAGTCCCCGGTGCACGGGCAGTTGATCATGTCGGCGTCGCCGACCTGCCGGGTGTCGGCCCGGACGGTGCGCAACTCGCCGGTGCCGGGGTCGGCGAGCACGGCGTCGCACTGGCCGCGGTCGACCCGGACGATCCGGGCCGGGACCAGCCCGGCCTCGGCGAGCGGCGCGAACAGTTCGTCGAGCTCGGCCGTCCAGCCGTAGCCGGCCAGCGGGGAGGCGTCGACGGTGTTGTCGGAGGAAGCGGAAACGGAGGCAGCGTTGAACAACGCAGTGGGCCCTTCGGGAGGAAAGTGATCCCGCCGGGCTGCTGCGGCTGCGTGCGCGAGGGGCTACGTCAGCCGGCGGCCGGCAGGGAGAGGGGGATGCGGGTGCTGCCCAGGGCAGCCGTCATGACAGTCGTGGCCACGGGACCCACCTCCTGCTTTCTCTCCTCGGGCGGCGCCGACGCCGCCCGAACCGGACGCTCACACGCTAGCGTTCCGGCCCCACCCTGCCAACCGGTTTTTCGCCTGCGCCTCTTCCCCGGGGTGTTCCCCGCCGGGGCTCACCGCTGGTCCCACGGCGGGCGCGGGGGGCGGGTCGGCAGCGGGTACTCGGGCGGCGGGGCGGTCGGGCGGTCGCTGTCCGGCGGGGGCGGGGCGGGGCGGTGGTGCGGGCCGCCGCCGCGGGCGGTCAGGCGGCCCCGGACGTTGTCGGCGGCGAGCACGTCGGCCCACCGCTCGGGGTACTCGGAGGGCACGTCGCCGTCCTCGCCGTCGTCCTCCCAGTACTCCTCCTCGCCCCCCTCGGCGAGGCCCAGTTCGCGCGCCCGGCGGGCCCGTTCGACGGCGCGCCGGGCGGCCACCTCGCGGACCACCGCGGCGGCGGCCTCCTCGTGGGCGCGCTCGACCTCGGCGCGGGCGTCGGCGGTCTCCAGGGTGGGCCAACGGCGGTCTATGGCCGCGTTCATGGCGGCGCCGATGAGCACCGCGAGCGCCACCACGAAGATCCACAGCAGGACGGCCACCGGCGCGGCCAGCGAGCCGTAGACCGAGTGGCCCTCGATCGAGCTGACCAGGTAGAGCCGCAGCGCCACGCTGCAGAAGACCAGCACCACCAGGGCGACCAGCGCGCCAGGGATGTCCTCGCGCCAGGGCGTGGAGACCGGCACCGCGAGGTGGTAGAGGGTGGTCAGCGAGACGATCAGCAGCAGGATCGCGAACGGCCAGTAGGCGGCGTTGAGCAGTTCGGCGCTCTCCGGCACCGCGTTGGTCACCAGTTCGGGCCCGGTCGTCAGCAGCGGCAGCACCAGCGAGCCGATCACCAGCGCGCCGAGGTAGAGGCCGAGCGACATCAACCGGGTCTTGACGATGCCCCGCCTGCCGTCCAGCCCGTACATCACGGTGATGGTGTCGATGAAGATGTAGAGCGCCCGGGATCCGGACCACAGGGACAGCAGGAAGCCGATCGAGATCAGGTCGGGCCGGGTCTGGTCGAACACCTGCTTCAGCAGCGGCTGGACCACCTGCGTGATGGAGGAGTCCGAGAGGACGGTGCCGGCCGCCTTGACGATGTCGGCCTTCAGCTTGTCGATGGTGCCGGCGCCGAGGAAGTCGTCCAGGTAGCCGAGCGTGCCGGCCAGGCAGAGCAGCAGCGGCGGGATGGAGAGGAGGGTGAAGAACGCCGCCTCCGCGGCGAGGCCGGTGACCCGGTACTCGACACAGGTGTTGGTGGTGTCCTTGACCAGGGCCCAGGCGGTGCTCCGCCAGGTGAACTGCTTGGCCGCCCGGCGGCGCCGGGCGCCCTTGCCCCGACGCCGGGAGGGCCGCTCGGGGTTCGGCCTGGTCGTCTCGCCTGCTGCTTGCACAGGGGTAACGGTATCGGGCCGGGACCGCCCGGCCGATCTCCCGGGTCGGGGCGCCGCCGGGACGGCTCGCGGGGGCCCGGTCGGCGGGAGCGGCCGGAACGCTCCGGCATCTCAGCATCCGAAACCCGAGCATCCACAATACGGACGTTAGTGGACCGCGAGTCGTGCGTCGTGCGAATCTCTTGCCATGCCGAGCGCCGGAACCACCCTAGTAGGTCGACTGCACGTCGATCTCCTTCGCGTGTCCAGCGCCATCTGTCCGGTGACCTGAGCCCGACCCCGCCGCCTCCCACCGCACCCGGCGCCACCTCCCCCGCCATCCCCGCTGAAGCGGATGCGCAGGCGCCCGCCCGGCCACCGCGACTGCTCTCCCGGAACCAAGAAAACCGCAGGTCACAGCAGTACAGCACCGCCGAGCACGCCCAGCGACCAACCCGGCGTCAGAGCCACCTGCCCCGAAGGACTTCACCATGGCCACCACTCCCGAGACCGCCGAGCCCCCGGCCGACCGCGCCCCCGCGCGCCGCACCGCCGCCGCTCGCAAGGTGACCCGTCACCGCGGCGAGGGCCAGTGGGGCATGGGCCACTTCACCCCGCTGAACGCCAACGAGCAGTTCAAGAAGGACGACGACGGTCTCAATGTACGGACACGCATTGAGACGATCTACGCCCACCGGGGCTTCGACTCGATCGACCCGGCCGACCTGCGGGGCCGGATGCGCTGGTGGGGTCTGTACACCCAGCGCAAGGAGGGCATCGACGGCGGCAAGACCGCGATCCTGGAGCCGCACGAGCTCGACGCCGAGTACTTCATGCTCCGCGTCCGGATCGACGGCGGCCGGCTGACGGTCGCCCAGCTGCGCGCCGTCGCCGAGGTCTCCGAGCAGTACGGCCGCAACACCGCCGACCTGACCGACCGCCAGAACGTCCAGTACCACTGGATCCGGATCGAGGACGTCCCGGCGATCTGGCAGAAGCTGGAGGCCGTCGGCCTGTCCACCACCGAGGCCTGCGGCGACACCCCGCGCGTCATCCTCGGCTCCCCGGTGGCCGGCATCGCCGAGAACGAGATCATCGACGGCACCCCCGCGATCGAGGAGATCCAGCGCCGCTTCATCGGCAACCCGGACTTCTCCAACCTGCCGCGCAAGTTCAAGTCCGCCGTCTCCGGCTCCCCGCTGCTGGACGTCGCCCACGAGATCAACGACATCGCGTTCGTCGGCGTCGTCCACCCCGAGCACGGCCCCGGCTTCGACCTCTGGGTCGGCGGCGGCCTGTCCACCAACCCCCGGCTCGGCGTCCGGCTCGGCGCGTGGGTCCCGCTGGACGAGGTGGCCGACGTCTACGGCGGCGTCATCGGCATCTTCCGCGACTACGGCTACCGTCGGCTGCGCAACCGCGCCCGGCTGAAGTTCCTGGTCGCCGACTGGGGCACCGAGAAGTTCCGCCAGGTGCTGGAGGACGAGTACCTCAAGTACAAGCTCGTCGACGGCCCCGCCCCGCAGCAGCCCGCCGGCCGCTGGCGCGACCACGTCGGCGTGCACCGGCAGAAGGACGGCAACTACTACGTCGGCTTCGCGCCGCGCGTCGGCCGGGTCGACGGCCGGCTGCTCGGCAAGATCGCCGACCTCGCCGAGGCGCACGGCAGCGACCGGCTGCGCACCACCGCCGAGCAGAAGATGCTCGTCCTCGACATCCCCGAGGACCGGGTCGAGTCGCTGGTGGCCGGCCTGGAGGCGCTGGACCTGCGGGTCACCCCCTCGCCGTTCCGCCGCGGCACCATGGCCTGCACCGGCATCGAGTACTGCAAGCTCGCCATCGTCGAGACCAAGGAGCGCGGCCGCACGCTCATCGACGAGATGGAGAAGCGGCTGCCCGACTTCGACGAGCCGCTGACCATCAACATCAACGGGTGCCCGAACGCCTGCGCCCGCATCCAGGTCGCGGACATCGGTCTCAAGGGCCAGCTGGTGACCGACGAGCAGGGCAACCAGGTCGAGGGCTACCAGGTGCACCTGGGCGGCGCGCTCGGCCTGGAGGCCGGCTTCGGCCGCAAGGTCCGCGGCCTCAAGGTCACCAGCGAGGGCCTGCCCGACTACGTCGAGCGGGTGCTGACCCGGTACCGGGAGGACCGCACCGAGGGCGAGCGCTTCGCCCAGTGGGCGGCCCGGGCCAGCGAGGAGCAGCTGTCGTGAGCGAGCGCGCCGCACCGTTCTTCTGCCCGTACTGCGGGGACGAGGACCTGCGCCCGTCGGAGGCCGGGCACGGCGCCTGGGAATGCCACGGGTGCCGCCGGGCCTTCCAGTTGAAGTTCCTCGGCCTGCTGTCACCGACCAACGGGGGTAATCGAAGTGACCGGCACGACGACTGACCACGAGGAGCTGGCCACCCGGGCCGGCCGGGAGCTGGAGGAGGCCACCGCGCAGGAGATCCTGCGCTGGGCGGCCGACACCTTCGGCCCCCGCTTCTGCGTCACCTCCTCCATGGAGGACGCCGTCGTCGCCCACCTGGCCGCCTCGGTCCGCCCCGGCGTGGACGTGGTCTTCCTGGACACCGGCTACCACTTCCCCGAGACCATCGGCACCCGGGACGCGGTGGCGGCGACCATGCCGGTCAACGTCATCACGCTCACCCCGGCGCTGACCGTCGCCGAGCAGGACGCCCGCCACGGGCCGCGGCTGCACGACCGCGACCCGGACCTCTGCTGCTCGCTGCGGAAGGTCGAGCCGCTCAACCGCGGCCTCGGCGGCTACGACGCCTGGGCCACCGGGCTGCGCCGCGACGAGTCCCCGACCCGCGCCGGCACCCCGGTGGTCGCCTGGGACGCCCGGCGCCGCAAGGTCAAGATCGCGCCGATCGCCCGCTGGACGCAGGAGGACGTGGACGCCTACGTCAACGCCAACGGCGTGCTGCTCAACCCGCTGCTGTGGGAGGGCTACACCTCGGTCGGCTGCTCCCCGCTCTCCTGCACCCGCAAGCCGGGCGAGGGCGAGGACGCCCGGGCCGGGCGCTGGTCCGGCTCCGGCAAGACCGAGTGCGGCATCCACCTCTAGACCACCCCATCCGTCGACCACCGTTCTAAGGACACCACCGTGACCACAGCCGACACCCTGGCCGCCGCCGGAGCCGCAGAGGCGGCCCGCGCGGCCGGCCCCTGCGAGCGCGGCGCCACCGTGTGGCTGACCGGGCTGCCGAGCGCGGGCAAGACCACGCTCGCCTTCGCCCTGGCCGATCGGCTGCGCGCCGAGGGCCACAAGGTCGAGGTCCTGGACGGCGACGAGATCCGCGAGTTCCTCTCCAAGGGCCTGGGCTTCAGCCGCGAGGACCGGCACACCAACGTCACCCGGATCGGCTTCGTCGCCGAGAAGCTCGCCGCCAACGGCGTCAAGGTGCTCGCCCCGGTGATCGCGCCCTACGCCGACTCCCGCGCCGCCGTGCGCGAGCGGCACGCCGGGCACGGCACCGAGTTCCTGGAGATCCACGTCGCCACCCCGGTCGAGCTCTGCGCCGAGCGCGACGTCAAGGGGCTGTACGCGAAGCAGGCGGCCGGCGAGATCTCCGGCCTCACCGGCGTCGACGACCCCTACGAGGCGCCCGAGCACCCGGAGCTGCGGCTCCAGACCCAGGGCCGCGCGGTCACCGAGTCGGCCGCCGAGCTGCACGCCTTCCTGACCGAGAGGGGCCTGGCATGACCACCGCGACCGACAGCCTGCTCCACACCGACGACACCCCCTTCGCGCTGTCCCACCTGGACGCGCTGGAGGCCGAGTCGGTGCACATCTTCCGCGAGGTCGCGGGGGAGTTCGAGCGCCCGGTGATCCTGTTCTCCGGCGGCAAGGACTCCATCGTCATGCTGCACCTGGCGCTCAAGGCCTTCTGGCCGGCCGCCGTGCCGTTCTCGCTGCTGCACGTCGACACCGGCCACAACTTCCCCGAGGTCATCGCCTACCGGGACCGCGTGGCGGCCGAGCACAACCTGCGCCTGCACGTCGCCTCGGTGCAGGACTTCATCGACCGCGGCGTGCTGCGCGAGCGCCCCGACGGCACCCGCAACCCGCTGCAGACCGTCCCGCTGCTGGACGCCATCGAGAAGGGCCGCTTCGACGCCGTCTTCGGCGGCGGCCGCCGCGACGAGGAGAAGGCCCGCGCCAAGGAGCGCGTCTTCTCGCTGCGCGACGAGTTCGGCGCCTGGGACCCGCGCCGCCAGCGCCCCGAGCTGTGGTCGCTCTACAACGGCCGGCACGCCGTCGGCGAGCACGTGCGGGTCTTCCCGCTGTCCAACTGGACCGAGCTGGACGTCTGGCAGTACATCGAGCGGGAGGGCATCGAGCTCCCGGAGATCTACTACGCCCACGAACGCGACGTCTTCGCCCGCAACGGCATGTGGCTGACCGCCGGCGAGTGGGGCGGCCCCAAGGAGAACGAGCCGGTCGAGCGGCGGCTGATCCGCTACCGCACCGTCGGTGACATGTCCTGCACCGGTGCCGTCGACTCCGACGCCACCACCATCCAGGCCGTCATCGCCGAGATCGCCGCCAGCCGCCTCACCGAGCGCGGCGCCACCCGCGCCGACGACAAGCTCTCCGAGGCCGCGATGGAAGACCGCAAGCGCGAGGGATACTTCTAATGAGCACCACTCAGGACACCAACGCCACCTCGCTGCTGCGCTTCGCCACCGCCGGCTCCGTCGACGACGGCAAGTCCACCCTGGTCGGCCGGCTGCTGCACGACTCCAAGTCGGTGCTGGCCGACCAGCTGGAGGCCGTCGAGCACGCCTCCCGCAGCCGCGGCCAGGAGGCGCCCGACCTGGCGCTGCTCACCGACGGCCTGCGCGCCGAGCGCGAGCAGGGCATCACCATCGACGTCGCCTACCGCTACTTCGCCACCCCCCGGCGGCGGTTCATCCTCGCCGACACCCCCGGGCACGTGCAGTACACCCGGAACATGGTCACCGGCGCCTCCACCGCCGAACTGGCCGTCGTCCTGGTCGACGCCCGCAACGGCGTGGTCGAGCAGACCCGCCGGCACGCCGCCGTCGCCGCCCTGCTGCGGGTCCCGCACGTGGTGCTGGCCGTCAACAAGATGGACCTCGTCGACTACGCCGAGCCCGTCTTCGCCGCCATCGCCGCCGAATTCACCGCCTACGCGGCCTCGCTCGGGGTGAAGGACGTCGTCGCGGTGCCGATCTCCGCGCTCGCCGGGGACAACGTCGTCGAGCCGTCCGCGCACATGGACTGGTACGGCGGCCCGACCCTGCTGGAGCACCTGGAGACGGTGCCGGTCGGCAGCGACCCGAGCGTCGAGCCCGCCCGCTTCCCGGTCCAGTACGTGATCCGCCCGCAGACCGAGGAGCACCCGGACTACCGCGGCTACGCGGGCCAGCTGGCCTCGGGCGTGCTGCGCGTCGGCGACGCCGTGACCGTGCTGCCCTCCGGCCACACCACCACCGTCGCCGGCATCGACGCGCTCGGCCGGTCCACCGCGATCGCCTGGGCCCCCCAGTCGGTCACCGTGCGGCTCGCCGACGACCTCGACGTCTCCCGCGGCGACCTCATCGCGGCCGGCGTCACGCCCGTCCCCACCAAGGACATCGAGGCCACCGTCAGCCACCTCAACGAGCGGCCGCTGCGGGCCGGCGACAAGGTGCTGCTCAAGCACACCACCCGCACGGTCCGCGCGCTGGTCAAGGAGATCACCTACCGGATCGACATCGACACGCTGGAGCAGCGCTCCGGCGCCGAAGGCCTGAACGTCAACGACATCGGCCACGTGGTGCTGCGCACCGCCGAGCCGCTGGCGCTCGACGGCTACGGCGACAACCGCCGGACCGGCTCGTTCCTGCTGATCGACCCGGCCGACGGCACCACCCTCACCGCAGGCATGGCGGGCGAGGCCTTCGAGACCGTACGGACCACCGACGTCAACGACCCCGACGAGGAGGACTGGGTCTGATGCCCAGCGAGGCATTCTCGGGCATGGACAAGGAAGGCGGCCGCATCGGCAGCGGCGTCCTCGGCAGCGGCCAGGGCGGCCTGACGCGATGTGTGGGCCGACAGGGCTGAGAACCGCCCTGTCACCGGGCCGGCCGGCCGCTGTCCCTCCCCACAGCAGGCGCAGCAGCCGCCCCCCGGCCCGGCTTGCCCGGCACCCCGCACGGTGCCGCAAGCACGACCTTGACCGAACGTCCGCCCGGGACCGCCTTCCTGACGGTCCGTCCTTGAACAGGACTCACCCCATGGCACCGAACCAGGCACTTTCGCATACCTCCGTGCGCCCCGCCGCCGGCCGGATCAGACGCTCCGCCACGGCCGCCGTGGCCGGCCTCACCGCCGCCGCCCTGCTCTCCGCCTGCGGCTACGGATCCAACAACGACGACAAGAAGTCCAACACCGCGGCCCCCGCCGGTGATTCCGCCGCCGCCTCGGCCGGCGCCTCCGGCGCCAAGCTCTCCGCCGACACGGTGAAGATCGGCTACTTCGCCAACCTGACCCACGGCACCCCGCTGGTGGGCCTCCAGGAGGGCATATTCCAGAAGGAGCTGGGCGCCACCCAGATCAAGCCCCAGGTCTTCAACGCGGGCCCGGCCGAGATCGAGGCGCTCAACGCCGGCTCCATCGACATCGGCTGGATCGGCCCCTCCCCGGCGATCAACGGCTTCACCAAGTCCGACGGCAAGTCGCTGAAGATCGTCGGCGGTTCGGCCTCCGGCGGCGTCAAGCTGGTCGCCAACCCGGAGAAGGTCGCCTCGCTGGACGACCTCAAGGGCAAGAAGATCGCCACCCCGCAGCTGGGCAACACCCAGGACGTGGCGCTGCTCAACTACCTGGCCGGCAAGGGCTTCAAGGTCGACGCCGCGTCCGGTGCCGGCGACGTCAGCGTGGTGCGCAGCGACAACAAGGTCACCCCGGACGCCTACAAGCAGGGCTCCATCGACGCCGCCTGGGTGCCCGAGCCGACCGCCTCCAAGCTGGTCACCCTCGGCGCGAAGGTCCTGCTCAACGAGAAGGACATCTGGCCGGACAAGAAGTTCGTGATCACCAACATCATCGTCTCGCAGAAGTTCCTCGTCGAACACCCCGACGTGGTCGAGGCCGTGCTGCGCGGCTCGGTGAACACCAACGCCTTCATCAAGGCCAACCCGGACAAGGCCAAGGCCACCGCCAACGAGGCGATCAAGAAGGAGGCCGGCAACGCCCTGGAGCCGGCCATCCTCGACCCGGCCTGGGCCGACATCGACTTCCTGGACGACCCGCTGGCCTCCACGCTGCAGACCGAGGCCGACAACGCCGTCACCGCCGGCCTGCTCAAGAAGCCGAACCTGAACGGCATCTACGACCTCACCCTGCTCAACAAGGTGCTGAAGGAGAAGGGGCAGAGCCCCGTCGCGGACGCCGGACTCGGCGCCAAGTAGCGCCCGCAGGACCGCACCACCGCGCCCGGAACCCCGCGGTCCGGCCCCCGCTCCGCCCGGAACGATGCCCGCTCGATGCCCCGAGCCCGGGTGGGGCGGGGGCCCGGACCCCGGCCCTCTCCCTGACACCAGATGCCAGACCACACCACGCAGGAGGTGCCCGGAATGACTCCGGCACTGACCACCTCGGACGACGCCCCCGGCGTCGGCACTCGCGACGGCTCCCCCGCCGTCCGGATCTCGCACGTGCACAAGTCCTTCGGCCGCCCCGGCGCGCAGACGCACGTCCTGGACGACATCACCCTCGATGTCGCCCCGGGCGAGTTCGTCACGCTCCTCGGCGCCTCGGGCTGCGGCAAGTCCACCCTGCTCAACCTGGTCGCCGGCCTCGACAAGCCCACCGCGGGCAGCATCGAGGTGCCCGGAGGACGCCCCGCGCTGATGTTCCAGGAACACGCGCTCTTCCCCTGGCTCACCGCCGGCAAGAACATCGAACTCGCCCTGAAGCTCGCCAGCGTGCCCCGCCCCGAGCGCCGCTCCGAGGCCGAGCGCCTGCTCGAACTCGTCCGGCTCCAGGGCTCCTACGACAAGCGGGTGCACGAGCTGTCGGGCGGCATGCGCCAGCGCGTCGCGATGGCCCGCGCGCTCGCCCAGGGCAGCCAGGTGCTGCTGATGGACGAGCCGTTCGCCGCCCTCGACGCCATCACCCGTGACGTCCTGCATGACGAGATCACCCGGATCTGGGCCGAGCGGCAGCTGTCGGTCCTGTTCGTCACCCACAACGTGCGGGAGGCCGTCCGGCTCGCCCAGCGCGTGGTGCTGCTCTCCTCCCGCCCCGGCCGGGTCAACCGCGAGTGGCGCATCGACCTCCCCCAGCCGCGCCGGATCGAGTCCTCCGGCGTGGCCGACCTGTCCATCGAGATCACCGAAGAACTGCGTGGGGAGATCCGCCGTCATGGCCAGCACTGACACCACCACCAAGACCGGGCCGGCCCACGCGGGCACCGTCTCCGACGTCGCGGGCGTCGGGTCGGGGCTGGACGCCCTGGACGCGGTCGTCACCCAGCGCAACTCCACCGCCGAGACGCTGCGGCAGAAGGTGCTGCCGCCGCTGCTGGGCGTCGTCCTGGTGCTCGCCCTCTGGCAGGGCGCCTACAGCCTCCACGTCACCACCGAGTACAAGCTGCCCAGCCCGCTGGACGTCTGGCGCGCCGCCGAGGACCTCTGGTACCAGGGCACGCTGTTCTCGATCGTCTGGACCAGCGTCTGGCGCGGCCTGTCCGGCTTCCTGGTCGCGCTCGTCATCGGCACCCCGATCGGCCTGCTCGTCGCCCGGGTCAAGCCGGTGCGGGCCGCGCTCGGCCCGGTGCTCTCCGGCCTCCAGTCGCTGCCCTCGGTCGCCTGGGTGCCGGCCGCGGTGATCTGGCTCGGCATCAACGACTCGATGATGTACGCGGTCATCCTGCTCGGCGCCGTCCCGTCCATCGCCAACGGCCTGGTCGCGGGCATCGACCAGGTCCCGCCGCTGTTCCTGCGGGCCGGGCGCACCATCGGCGCCACCGGCCTGACCGGCGCCCGGCACATCCTGCTGCCCGCCGCCCTGCCCGGCTACCTGGCCGGACTCAAGCAGGGCTGGGCCTTCTCCTGGCGCTCGCTGATGGCCGCCGAACTCGTCGCCTCCTCCCCCGACCTGGGCCTCGGCCTCGGCCGGTTCCTGGAGAACCAGCGCGAGTTCTCCGACATGGCGGGCGTGCTGCTCGGCATCATCCTCATCCTGTTCGTCGGCATCGCCATCGAACTGCTGGTCTTCACCCCGGTCGAGCGCCGGGTCCTGCGCAACCGCGGCCTGCTGGCCGGCGGCAAGTGAGGCTCCCCGCATGACCGATCGCCGGCTGTCCGCCGCCCCCGCCACCCCGGTGGCGGCGGGCAGCCCCGCCCTGCTGCTGATCGCCCACGGCAGCCGCGACCCCCGGCACGCCGCCGTCGTCGCCGCGCTGGTCGGCCAAGTGCGGGCGCTGCGGCCCGGCCTGGACGTCGCCACCGCCTACCTCGACCACTGCGCCCCGCGCATCCCGCAGGTGCTGGACCGCCTCGGCCCGGCCGCGGTGGCCGTCCCGCTCCTGCTCAACCGGGCGTTCCACGCCAAGCACGACATCCCCGCCGCCCTGCGCGCGGCCGGCTCCGACCTGCCCGTCGCCGACGTGCTGGGGCCGTCGCCGCTGCTGCTGTCCGCGCTGGACCACCGGCTCATCGAGGCCGCGCCCGAGCTCGCCTCCCCCGCCGCGCGCGCCCGCACCGGCGTCGTGCTCGCCGCCGCCGGTTCCTCCGACCCGGCCGCCGACGCCGCCACCCGGGCGGTCGCCGCCGAGTGGCGCCGCACCCGCGGCTGGGCCGCCGTCGAGGTCGCCTACGCCTCCGCCGCCGGCCCCCGCGTCCCCGACGCCGTCGCCGCCCTGCGCCGCGCCCCCGCCGTCCACCGGATCGCCGTCTCCCCCTACCTCCTCGCCCCCGGTCTGCTCCCCGACCGCATCGCCGAGGCCGCCACCGCCTCCGCCGCCGACCACCTGGCCGCCCCCCTCGCCCCCGCCCCCGACCTCGCCCGCCTCCTCCTCACCCGCTACGACGAGGCCCACGCCCGAACGGCCCGCCCCCCGGCCCTGACCGCCTGAACGCGCCCGGCCCGGACGTCGGCGGCAGTATCGTGAGGCCATGAGTGTCGCCCACGACCACTACCCCGAGCTCCATGACCTCATCGACCGGCTGGACCCGGAACAGGCCGAAGAAGTCCGCCGCCACGCCCTCCGCCTGGTGGGCGAGAACGAGACCCCACCACGCCACCGTCTGAGCTTCACCGGGATAGGGGTGAGTGCCAACCCCGACCTCGGCTCCGAGGCGAAGCGGATCATCCGCTCCGAGCTGCGGGGAGTCGACGAGTGATCCTGGTCGACACGGGTCCCCTCGTGGCCACGCTGGCGGCCACCGACGCGAACCACCTGCGCTGCACCCGGTTCTTCGACAGCTATACCGGCGAGCTGCTGGTCACCCCGTACGTGGTCACCGAGGTGTGCTACCTGGTCGAGCGCGACATGAGCAGCAAGGCCGAGGCCGCCTTTCTGCGAGCCGTCGCGGCCGGGGAGCTCCGGCAGACCGAGATCACCGGTGAGGATCTCGTGCGCATGGCCGAGCTCGTCGAGACGTACGCCGACTTCCCGCTCGGCGCGGCCGACGCCTCCGTGGTCGCCGTCGCCGAACGGCTTGGTCTCACCGAGATCGCGACGCTGGACCGCCGCCACTTCAGCGTCGTCCGCCCCCGGCACACGTCGGCCTTCCGTCTCCTGCCCGACTGAGGAAAGAGCCCGGACAGGCCGTCGCGCCGGGGCCCGGGGTCGTGGCGCGACGTGGGTTCCCGGGGCCGGCGCGACGGGGTCAGTGGGTGGACGTGCCCAGGTGGACGGTGATGAGGCCGGCGGTGATCAGGGTGAGGCCGGTGAGGGCGGCGGGGGACGGCACCTCGTGGCGGACGGCGAGGGAGGTCAGGACCGTGCCGATGGTGCCGATGCCGGTGAAGACGGCGTAGGAGGTGCCGACCGGGAGGTCCTGGAGGGCGCGGGAGAGGAGGTAGACCGCGCCCAGCATGAGGACGAAGCACACGGCGGTCTGCGGGAGGCGGGTGAAGCCCTCGGTCGGCTTGATGGACTGCGCCCAGGCCACCTCCACCGCCCCGGCCAGCAGTAGCCAGATCCACGGCACGGCGCTCAGCCCTCCCTCGGGATGCGGTAGCCGACCAGCTTGGAGCCCAGTTCGCCGGCCCGGTACAGGGCGTCGGAGACGGACTCGCGGTGCTGGACGGCGCGCCCGGCGAGGGCCGGGTCCACCAGGGAGTTGACGAGTTCGGCGGCGATCACCTCGGTGTCCTCGACCGCGTAGTGGCCGCGGACGAAGTCGCTCAGGTAGCGGCCGTTGTGGTCGTAGGGCTCGCGCGGGGTGCCCGGCCCGTAGGCGCCGCCGCGTGCGGCCACGACCACGAACTTCCGCGGCGCGAGCACCATCTTCGGGAAGGTGACCTGGTCGATCCAGGCCTTGAGCGCGGACGGGATGCCGAAGTTGTACATCGGCGCGCCGATCAGCACGGCGTCCGCCGCGACGAGTTCGTCGAGCAGCGGCCGGACGACCGCCCACGCCTCGCGCTCCTGCTCGGTGCGGACCGCCTCGGAGTAGCGGTCGATGTCGGTGATGCCCTCGCGCAGCAGGGTGTCGCAGATCCGGGTCCAGCCCTCGCGGATCGGCGGGACCGGGTCGGCGGCGAGGTCGCGGTGGGTGACCTCGCCACCGCCGCCGAGCCAGGCGTCGGCGAAGGCCGCGCCGAGGCGGCGGGTGAAGGAGTCGGTGCGCGCGCTGCTGTCGAGGTGCAGGAGGTGGGACACGGTGAACCCCCGGGGGCGGTCTGGGCGGGACGGAGCGGCCGGACAAGCGGACGTCGCGTCCGCTTGCCGGCCCTCCCCACGCTAGAGGGAAGTGGACAGTGTGTCCACTTCCCTCCGGGGCACAG
Source organism: Kitasatospora sp. NPDC059462 (assembly GCF_042749955.1). Classification (NCBI taxonomy): domain Bacteria; kingdom Bacillati; phylum Actinomycetota; class Actinomycetes; order Kitasatosporales; family Streptomycetaceae; genus Kitasatospora; species Kitasatospora sp. NPDC059462. The sequence continues at coordinate 55,445 of NZ_JBHYUU010000025.1, forward strand.
TTCCCTCTACCGTTGCTGCCCATGACGACCGAGCTCCCGATGGCCGACGGCCGGCCGCCCCGCGAACGGGCCGACGCCGCCCGCAACCGGGCCAAGGTGCTCGCCGCCGCCGAGCGGCTCTTCGCCGCGGGCGACCCGGCCGCCGTCACCATGGACGACATCGCCCGGGCCGCCGGCATCGGCCGCGGCACCCTCTACCGCCGCTACCCCGACCGCGCCTCGATCGCCCGCGCCCTGCTCGACGAGCACGAACGCGCCCTCCAGGAGCGGATGCTGCGCGGCGCCCCGCCGCTCGGCCCGGGCGAGCCGGGCGGAGCGGCCGCCCCGGCCGACCGGCTGGCCGCCTTCTACGCGGCGATGGTCGAGCTGCTGGAGACCCACGTCCACCTGGTGCTCGGCGCCGAGACCGGCGCGGCCCGCTACCGCACCGGCGCCTACGCCTTCTGGCGGCTGCACGTCACCCACCTGGCGCGCGAGGCCGGCCGGCCGGACCCCGGGGTCCTGGCCGACCAGCTGCTCGCCCCGCTCGCCCCCGAGCTCTTCCGCCACCAGCGCGACGCCGGCGTCACCCCCGCCCGGATCGCGGCCGGCCTCGCCGCCCTGGCCCACGGCGCCCTGGGCTAGCCAGGACACATCCTGCGGATCAGGCCGGGAGGTGCCAGACCTGGTTGGCCGCGCCGTTGCAGTCCCAGATGAGGACCGGGTTGCCGTTGGTGGTGGAGTACGCGTAGTCGTCCAGGCAGCGGCCGGACATCGGGTTGTACAGCGAGCCGTCGGACCGCGGCTGCCACTGCTGGGCGCCACTGCCGTTGCAGTCGTAGAGCTGCACCGGGGTGCCGATCGAGCCGTTGCCGCCCTGGACGTCCAGGCACTTGCCCAGCGCCCGGACGGTGCCGTCGACGGCGACCTTCCACTGCTGGGCGGTGTTGCCGAGGCAGTCCCAGATCTGGACGGGGGTGCCGTTGGCGGTGTTGCCGTCCTTCACCCCGACGCACTTGTTCCCGTAGCCGACGATCGGGCCGACCGGACCGGCCGGGGGTGCGGGGCCGAAGGTGATGTCGATCCACCACGGGAACGCCATCGGCGGGCAGCTCGCCGTGGCGGTGGTGTTGCCGGTGACCCAGCCGCTGCTCCACGCCTGCGAGTAGACCGGGAGTCCGGAACTCGGGTAGGTCACACAGGTGCCCCCGAGCACCCAGGTCTGCATCGGGTCGATGCCCGAGCAGGTGGCGCGGGCGCCGAAGACCTCGGGGGTGACGGAACACTTGTCGGCCGGGCCCGCGGTGGGCGCGGGGCCGGCGGAGGCGGGCTGCGCGCCGGCCGCCGGCGCGGCGAACGCGGCGGCTCCGGCGAGCACGGCGGTGGCGAACAGCGTGGCGGTACGGCGCATGGCGGGGCCCCTTCTGGCGGCGGTCGATCCGGTCGTGGCGGCGGTCACGGCGTCGCCCGTCACGCCGGGACGTGCCAGACCTGGTTGGCCGCGCCGTTGCAGTCCCAGATGCCCAGCTGGTTGCCGTTGGCGGTGGAGAAGCCGAGGTCGTCCAGGCAGCGGCCGGACGACGGGTTGAGGAGCGAGCCGTCGGCCCGGACCTGCCACTGCTGGGCGCCGGTGCCGTTGCAGGTGTAGAGCTGGATCTTGGTGCCGTTGGCGGTGCCCGCGCCGGTGACGTCCATGCACTTGTTGAAGGCCCGGACGGTGCCGTCCACCGCGATCTTCCACTGCTGGGCGTTGGTGCCGTTGCAGTCGTAGATCTGGACGGGGGTGCCGTCGGAGCTGCTCGCGCCCTTCACGTCGACGCACTTGTCCGCGTAGCCGGTGATCCGGCCGACCGGGCCGGCGGGCTGCGGCGGGAGCTTGGGGCCGAGGACGACGTACGGGAAGGACACGGTCTCGTTGACGCCGCAGGGCGCGACCGCGGTGCCGTCGCCGACCACGGTGCCGCTCATGGTGCCGCGGCTGAACTGCACGGTGTGCTGGGCGTTCCACCACTGGCAGGTGGCGCTGACGTACCAGGTCTGGAGCGGGTCGATGCCGGAACAGGAACCGTAGGCGTTCCAGCCTCCGACGTAGGCGGAACAGCCCCCGGCGGCCTGGGCGCCGGTGGCCGGTGCGGCGAGGGAGGCGGCCGCGCCGAGCAGGGCGGCGGCGGAGAGCAGGGCGGCGGCGGAGAGCAGGGCGGCGGTACGACGCATCGTGAAGGTCCTTCCGAAGACGGTGAACCGGACGACCCGCGCGACGGGGAACCGTGATGACGGTGCGCCACTTGTGCGGGCCGCGTGAAAGCGTCGGGGGGATGTATGGCCACGGTCAACAGCGCGGGGGGACGATCACGCCAACGGTCCGTCCACGGACAGGGGTTGGTACGAACGGACGTCCACGGGCGGCGGCAGGCCGGGGCGCCGGACGATCCGTCCGGAAAGCACCCGGCCCTCCCGCCCGGGGCACGCGCGAAACGGCCCGGCTCCCCCCGCGCGGGGGGTGCCGGGCCGTCGGCGCCGGGGCCGCTCGGGCCGGGCGCTCAGTCGGTCTGGCGGCGCTGGCGGCCGGTCCCGTAGTTGGAACCGGACTTGGAGCCGCTGCCGGGCTTGGACCGGCCGGACGAGCGGCCGATGAAACCGGCCGCCTGGCGCGGTGCGCCGCCGCCCTGGCCGCCGCCGGCGCCGCCCAGGCGCTGCTTCGGCCGGGGACGGCGCGGGTTGCCGTTCATGTCGACGTCGGTCGGCAGCCCGGAGCGCTTGCCGGAGCGGCGGCGCGGGCCGGAGGAGCTCTTCGGCGCGCTCTTCCCGGCCTCCGCGTCGGCGGGCGCCGCCGGGGCGGGCACGGCCAGGGTGACCGGCACGCCGCTGGGGGTGCGGGCACCGGTGATCCGGGTGAGCTCGACGTCGCCGGGGCGGACCTTGGTGGTGGTCGGGCGGATCCCGGCCACCGTCATCAGCCGGCCGACCTCGCGCCGCTGGTCGGGCAGCACGAGGGTGACGACCGTGCCGGACTCGCCGGCCCGGGCGGTGCGGCCGCCGCGGTGCAGGTAGTCCTTGTGGTCGATCGGCGGGTCGACGTTGACGACCAGGTCCAGGCCGTCGATGTGGATGCCGCGGGCGGCGACGTTGGTGGCGATCAGCGCGGTGACGTGGCCGTCGCGGAACTGGTCCAGCACCCGGTTGCGCTGCGGCTGGGACTTGCCGCCGTGCAGGGCCGCGGCCTTCACGCCGTTGGCGAGCAGCTGCTTGGCCAGCCGGTCGGCGCCGTGCTTGGTGTGCACGAACATGATCACGCGCCCCTCGCGGGAGGCGATGTGGGCGGTGGTGGACGCCTTGTCGGCCGCCTCCAGCTGGAGGACGTGGTGGTCCATGGTGGTGACCGCGCCGGCCGAGGGGTCGACGGAGTGGGTCACCGGGTCGGTCAGGAAGCGCTTGACCAGCCGGTCGACGTTGCGGTCCAGGGTGGCGGAGAACAGCATCCGCTGCCCGCCCTCGGCGACCTGCTCCAGCAGCTTGGTGACCTGCGGCAGGAAGCCCATGTCGGCCATCTGGTCGGCCTCGTCCAGCACGGTGATCGCGACGTCGGAGAGCCGGACGTCGCCGCGGCCGATCAGGTCGTCCAGCCGGCCGGGGGTGGCGACCAGGACCTCGGCGCCGCGGCGCACCGCGTTGGCCTGCCGGGTGATCGACATGCCGCCGACGACGGTGGCGATCCGCAGGTTGACGGCGGTGGCGTACGGGGTGAGCGCCTCGGTGACCTGCTGGGCCAGTTCGCGGGTGGGCGTCAGCACGAGCGCCAGCGGGTGGCGGGCGTCGGCGCGCCTGCCGGCGGTGCGGGCGAGCAGCGGCAGACCGAAGGCGAGGGTCTTGCCGGAGCCGGTGCGGCCGCGGCCGAGCACGTCACGGCCGGCGATCGAGTCGGGCAGCGTGGCGGCCTGGATCGGGAACGGCTCGGTGACGCCCTCGCGGGTCAGCGCGGACAGGATCCCCTTCGGCAGCTCCAGCTCGGCGAAGCTCTCCGCCGGCGGGCGGGCCGGGGTGCCCTGGACGACGGTGAAGTCGGCGGCCTCGGCGACCCGGGGGGCGTTGCGGCGCGGCGGGCGGGAGGACGCGCCGGCGCGGGGGGCGCCGCTGCGCGCGGCACCGGTGCGCGGGGCGCCGGTGCGCGGGGCGCCGGTGCGGCTGCGGGGCTTGCGGGTGCGGCCGCCGTCGTGGGGCGGCTGGGCAGGGGTGGTCACGGGGTTTCTCCGTCCGTAGCGCGGCAGCCCCGGGTCGGGGGCTGGTCGGCCGTAGGAAAGGAGTGCGCCGCCCCGGCCGTTCGGCGGCATGGGCGAGGGCCCGCACCGTGCGGTGCGGGCCCTCGCTGCGCGAGATCGCGAGTCAGCTCGGGAGCTGGACTCAGATGACGCGGATGTTCTCGGCCTGCGGGCCCTTCTGGCCCTGGGTGACGTCGAACTCGACCTTCTGGCCCTCGACGAGCTCACGGAAGCCCTGAGCGACGATGTTCGAGTAGTGCGCGAACACGTCGGGGCCGCCGGTCTCCTGCTCGATGAAGCCGAAGCCCTTCTCGCTGTTGAACCACTTCACGGTGCCGGTAGCCATAACCGTCTCCTCTAACTGGGGCATCGGAGCCCACACCTCGTGGACCCCAAGTAGCCGCGATCCCCATCCGGAGACTGAAACACCGGACAAAACAAATGCGCCTGTTGGTTGGGACCAGCAGGCGCACACAAGCGTTCATGGGAACCAAAACTGCAACTGACTCGACTGTAGCACGGCCACACCCCGATTGACCGGGGATTTTCTGCCCGACAGATCACGTTTGCAGGCTCCGGGAAACGGGCAGACGGCGCCCGCCGACGCGGGCGCCGTCCTCGGCGGCACCGTGGTGCCGCCCCGGTCTGTCACCGGAACGGTCGAACGGGGCAGCGCCGTCCGGCCGACTCCGGCAGGCCGTGCGCGCCGTACGGGCTCGCCGGCGCGGCCACCGGGTCCCCGTGGCCCCCGCCGGTGGCGTCGCCGCCGTGGCCGGGCCACCAGGCGGCCTTGCCGACCAGCGCGGTGAGCGCCGGGGTGAAGAACATCGCCATCACGAAGGCCGCCAGGAAGATGCCGAAGGCCATCGCGAAGCCGAACTCCAGCATGAAGATGTTGCCCGCGAGCATGAAGGTCGCGAACGACACCGCCAGGATGAAGCCGGCCGCCGCGACGGTCGGGCCGCCGTGGCGCACCGCCTCGCGGGCCGCCTCGCGCGGGTTGCGGCCCTCGCGGGCCTCCTCGCGCAGACGGGCGATGATCAGGATGTTGTAGTCGGTGCCGATCGCCACCACGAAGAGGTAGATGAGGATCGGCAGCATGAACATCATGCCGTGCTCGCCCTTGATGTTCTGGAACAGCAGGGTCGAGGAGCCGAGGGTGGCGGTGAAGCCGAGGCCGACCGAGGCCATCAGGTACCAGGGGGCGACCACGCTGCGCAGCTGGAGGGCCAGGATCAGCAGGATCAGCAGACCCGCGATCGGGAACACCAGCTTGTAGTCGTGGCTCATCGCCAGGTTGATGTCCTTGTAGATCGCGGTGATGCCGCCGACCTTGGCCTCGGTGCCCGACGGCGCCTGGCCGTGGGCGACGTCGCGCAGCTTGGTCAGGGTGTCGATCGCGTCGTTGCTGGACGGCTCGTTCTTCAGCAGGACGGTGAAGTCCGCCGTCGCGCCGTCCTTGCTGACCTGCGGCTTCGCCGCGGCCTCGGCGACGCCGGGGACGGCGCCGAGCTTGGCGGCGTAGCCGTCGAACACGGCCTGGTCGAGCTTGCCGCCCTTGGTGGTCAGGTAGACGTGCGTCGGGTCGGCGGCACCGGCCGAGAAGCCGTTGACCAGCCGGTCCTGGACGACCATCGACTCCTTATCCTTGGGCATGGAGCTGCCCGCGAGGTCGAAGGTGCCGTTGTAGTTGAGGGCGCCGGCGGTCAGGGCCAGCAGCACGCCGCCGGAGGCGACGGCCACGATCGCCGGACGCTTCTGGACGACGCGGCCGAGCGCGGCGAACCGGGCATTGTTCGGCTCGCGCATCCACTTCTTGCCGGGCCAGAACACACCGCGGGCCGGGATGACCGCGAGCACGGCCGGGGCCAGGGTGAGCGAGGCGAAGGCGGTGACGACGACCGCGATGGCCAGCGCCGGGCCGAGCGCCTTGAACATGCCGAGGCTGGAGAGGATCAGCACCGCGAAGGCGACGGTGACCGCGCCGGCCGCGGAGGCGATGGCCTCGCCGACCCGGCCGACGGCGTTGACCACGGCGTCCTGGCGGTTGTCGCCGGCCCGCAGCCGCTCGCGGTAGCGGAAGGCGAGGAACAGGAAGTAGTCGGTGCCGACGCCGAGCACCACGACGATCAGGATCGCCGAGAGGATCGGTGTGGACTTCAGGTCGAAGGCCTTGGTGGCGTGGGCGATCAGGCCGTTCGCCGTCGGCATGGCGACCATCAGCGAGAGCAGCACCGGCAGGAGGCCGGCCAGCACGCTGCGGAAGATGAGGCCGACGATGATCGCGACCAGGACGACGCTGCTGACCGCGATGATCGCGTCGGCCGAGCCGGAGGACTCCTTCTGGTCCAGCTGCTGGGCGGCGGCGCCGCCGAGCCGGAACTTCAGATCGGTGCCCTGGGCGAGCGCCTTGCCCTCCTCGCGGATCTTCTTGGCGGTGTCGCCGAAGGCCTCGGACTGCTGGGTGGTCTTGTCGATGGCGATCGGCGCCAGCGCGTACTTGCCGTCCTTGGACGTCGTCTGGTCGCTGATCGGGACGATCTGCTCGACGTGCTCGATCTTCTTGTCGGTGAGGCCCTGGACGACCTTCGCCGCGGCGGTCTTGTCCTCGGCCGTCATCGGCGCGCCGTCGTTGCGCTCGAACAGGGCGAGCGCGGACGGCGTGAAGCTCGCCGGGAACGCCTGTTCCTGCAACTCCGCGGCCTGGATGGACTCGTAGTGCTTCGGGAGGAACGCGGCCTCGTCGGTCTGGGCGGTGATCTTCGGCGCCGACGCCGCGATGGCGATCATCGCGACGATCCACGCGGCGATCACCCACCAGGCGCGACGGACGACGAATTGTCCTAGTCGGTGGAACATGCTCGTAATGCCTCCTGGGCATGGTTCACCGCAGCCCTTGGGGGACGGGACGCCGGGCGACGGATCGGGATCGGCTCCGGCCGGTGCGGGGGCACTGGCCTAGCCGGTCGGCAGGTAAGTACTCAGAGGGGATCATCCTACGGCCACTTACTTGCCGACCGGCAAGCAGTTTTTCCCCTCGACCCCGTTGCCGCAGGCCGACCCCCTCAGGGACGCCGCGAAGCGACCCTGACCCATCTTCGCCCCCGCACCACCCCTGGGGCCTCGTGCTCGGGGTGGATTCAACTCCCCCTCAGGGTGGAGTCGCTGCCCCGACCCCTAGGAGGAGATATCAGGGTTGGCGGGTAGGGATAACCCCACCCCGCCCCCGAGGAAGACCACAGGGAGGACTCCCCCGCCAGCCGGATACCCCGTCACCTGCGGCTTCCCTACTGTCGGTTGGGACGCCGGACCGCACCCCGGCGCCCGACATCCCGGCGGTCCACCACCGCCGCAGGCCCGGCCCGCGCCCGCCACCGACTCCCGGCGCCGGCCGCACTCCCAGGGGGAACCCGTGAAGACCAAGCTCGGCACGGCCGCCGCCATGGGCGCGTGGAGCGCCCGGCACCGAAAGACCGCCGTCTTCGGCTGGCTGCTCTTCGTCGTCCTCGCCGCCGTCCTCGGGGGCATGCACGGCAGCACCAAGGTCACCGACGCCGAATCCATGCCCGGCCAGGTCTCCCGGGCCGCCGAGATCCTCGACCGGGCCGGCCTCAAGCCGCCGTCCACCGAGACCGTGCTCGTCCAGAGCAGCACCCTGACCGCCGACGCCCCCGCCTTCCGGGCCACCGTCGAGCAGGTGATCAGCGGGGTCGGCGCCACCGGCAAGGCCACCGACGTCCGCTCGCCCTACGACACCAAGGCGCTCTCCGCCGACGGCCGCTCCGCGCTCGTCCAGCTCACCGTGAAGGGCGAGCACGAGGAGGCAGTGAAGAACGTCACCGCCGTGGTCGACGCCGTCGCCGCCGTCCAGAAGCAGCACCCCGACCTCACCGTGGTCGAACTCGGCGACGCCAGCTCCGGCAAGTGGATGGACGAGCAGTTCGCCGACGACTTCGCCCGCGCCGAGTGGACGGCCGTCCCGCTCGCCCTCGGCATCCTGCTGGTCGCCTTCGGCGCACTGGTCGCCGCCGTGCTGCCGGTCGTGCTCGCGCTCACCGCCTTCATCGCCGCCGGCGGACTCGTCGCGCTCAGCAGCGGCCTGCTGCACACCAGCAACAGCGCCAGCTCGGTGATGCTGCTGGTCGGCCTCGCCGTCGGCGTCGACTACTGCCTCTTCTACCTGCGCCGCGAGCGCGAGGAGCGGGCCGCCGGGCGCGACCTGGAGACCAGCCTGCGGATCGCCGCCGCCACCAGCGGCCGGGCCGTCCTGGTCTCCGGCGTCACCGTGGTGATCGCCATGGCCGGCATGTTCCTCACCGGCATCGCCGAGTTCGAGTCCATGGCCTACGCCACCATCGTGGTCGTCGTCACCGCCGTGCTCGGCTCCCTCACCGTGCTGCCCGCCCTGCTCTCGATGCTCGGCGACAAGGTCGGCAAGGGCCGGGTGCCGTTCCTCGGCCGGCTGCGCCGCCCCGACGCCGCCACCACCGGCGGCCGGTTCTGGAACGCCGTGCTGACCCCCGTGCTGCGCCGCCCGCTGGCCGCCACCGTGCTCTCCGCGGCCGTGCTGATCGGTCTGGCCGCCCCGCTGCTCACCATGCACACCGCCAACCTGACCTTCCAGCAGCAGCTTCCCAAGGGCAACGAGCTGGTCGCCGTCTCGCAGAAGATCGAGGCCGCCTTCCCCGGCAGCCCGGCGCCCGCCTCCGTGGTGATCAAGGCCGCCGACATCGACTCCCCGGCGATGACCGCCGCGATCGCCGACCTCAAGGCCCGCGCCCTGGCCAGCGGGCAGATGCACGGGCCGGTCGACGTCACCGTCCACCCGCAGCAGAACGTCGCCACCGTCGACATCCCGCTCAACGGCACCGGCAACGACGAGGTCAGCAACGCGGCGCTGAAGACCCTGCGCGAGCAGCTGGTGCCCGCCACCGTGCTCACCGTGCCCGGCACCGAGGCGCCGGTCACCGGCCGCACCGCCGGCTCGTACGACTTCAACGCCAAGATGACCGACTCGATGCCGGTGGTGTTCGGCTTCGTGGTGGCCTTCGCCTTCCTCCTGATGCTGACCTCCTTCCGCTCGCTGGCCGTCGCCGGCACCGCCGTGGTGCTCAACCTGCTGTCGGTCGGCGCCGCGTACGGGGTGCTGACGCTGGTCTTCCAGCACGGCGTGGGGGCCTCGCTGCTGGGCACCGAGGGCGTCGGGGCGGTGGAGTCCTGGGTGCCGCTGTTCCTCTTCGTGATCCTCTTCGGCCTCTCGATGGACTACCACGTCTTCGTGGTCTCCCGGATCAAGGAGGGCCGCGACCGGGGCCTGCCGACCCGGGCCGCGGTCGCCCACGGCATCCGTTCCACGGCCGGGGTGGTCACCAGCGCCGCGGTGATCATGGTGGCGGTGTTCGCGGTCTTCGGCACCCTGTCGATGCAGGCCATGAAGCAGATGGGCGTCGGCCTCGCGGTCGCGGTGCTGATCGACGCGACGATCATCCGCGCGGTGCTGCTGCCCGCGGTGATGACGCTGCTCGGCGAGCACAACTGGTACCTGCCGCGCTGGCTCGGCTGGCTGCCCGACCTCTCGCACGGCGAGAGCGTCCCGCCGCTCGGCGCCGGCGCCGCCCACGCCCCGCACGTCCCCGCCCCGCAGGCCGCGCCGGAGCAGCGGCCCCACCAGGCCCGGCATCGCCGGATCGAGGTCTGACCTTCCCCAGCGGTCCCCGGACCGGCAGACCTCGGACAACCGCCGGGCCCCGCGTGACGCGGGGCCCGGCACCCGTTTGCCAGAATGATCGCCCACCCTCACCCGGCTGTCATGCAAGAAACGGACACCCCCATGCTCCCCTTCGACGAGGCCCGGGCCCGGCTGCTGCTGGCCCGCGCCTGCGAGTCGGCCGGCCTGCCCGGCCCGGGCGACGCCCGGCTGCTCGCCCTCGGCGAGAACGCCGTCTTCGACCTCGGCGACCCGGCCGTGGTCGCCAAGGTCGGCCGCGCCCCGGAACTCCACGAGCGCGCCCGGCGCGAGCTGGCCGTCGCCGACTGGCTGGCCGGCCACGGCGTCCCGGTGGTCCGCCCGTACGACGCGGTCCCCGTCGAACCGCAGCTCGCCCACGGGCACCCCGTCACCTTCTGGCACCGGCTCGCCCCCGCCGAGCGGGCCGCCCGCCCGGTCGACCTCGCCCCGCTGCTGCACGCCCTGCACCGGCTGCCCGCCCCGCCGTTCACGCTCGGGCGGCGCGACCTGCTGGCGCCCGTCGGGCGCTGGCTCGCCTCCGCCGAGGGCCACGTCGACCCGGCCGACGTCGACTTCCTGCGCCGGCGCCGGGACGCCTTCGAGGCCGAGGCGGCCGCGCTCGCCCCGCACCTGCCGACCGGGGTGATCCACGGCGACGCGCTGCCGCGCAACGTCCACATCGGCCCGGACGGGCCGGTCCTGCTCGACCTGGAGTTCGTCGCCGACGACCTGCGCGAGCACGACCTGGTGGTGCTGGCGCTCAGCCACGACCGGTACGGCGTGCCGGGCGAGGAGTACCGGGCGTTCACCGAGGCGTACGGCTGGGACGTGCGCGAGTGGCCCGGTTTCGCGGTGCTGCGCGGGGCCCGGGAGACGGCGAGTGCCTCCTGGGTCGCCCAGCAGGCCCCGGGCAACCCGGCGGCGCTCGCCGAGTTCCGGCGGCGGGTGGAGTCGCTGCGGACGGGCGCCACCGAGGTGCGCTGGTACCCGTTCTGACCGGGTACCCGTGGCCGGAAAGCGCCGGTCGGCGGGGGCGCCGGGGAGCGGAACGGGAACCAGCGTCAGCATGAAAATCGTCCTGTCGGACAGTCATCCTGCACGCTGACCGAGGATCGGCACCGTCCCTGCGCCCCAGGAGCCGCCGCCATGTCCGAGCCCGCCGCTGCGCCGCCGCCCGCCCCCGCTCGCCGGTGCGGGCCGCGCCGGGCGGCGGCGGGCCTCCTGGCGGCGCTCGCCGCACTGGCC